>NZ_CP030117.1:2037500-2162500 GCF_001039275.2 Brevibacillus brevis | reverse complement strand
TGTGGTCTTCACTTTCTCCAATGACGGTTTGTCCATGATCACTAATCAAAATACATACGTTTCTCTCCAGCATTTGTTCCCATGACGCGAAGCTATCCAACAAACGGGCCAATTGCTTGTCCACATCTGCCAAGTGCTGTACGGCATCCTCCGGGGAATTGTGGAGTTTATGATCATTCTCTGGCAGATAGACCAAAGTAAAATGTGGCTGCTGACCGCTGCGAATGACCTCAATCATAACATCGATTGCATACGCATCATTAATTCCATAGCCTTCCAAAGCAGATTGGGAGAAATCCCACGGGACGGTACGAAATAACGCCGGGCGCACCAGCGTCCCCATACTCATGATCGTTGGACCACTCACATGCTCTCGCAGGGAAAAAGATGTGATTGTATCAAGTAAGGTCGGCATTTTCACCTTATGCTGCTTATGTCCCCGATGGGCGATAACGTTGATGGAACCCGAGACGAGATTATTTTCTTCCAGTACCTCATGAATGGTTTTGACATCCTTGCTAAGATGACGTTCATTCAAATCAAATAGGACATTTTCTGCACAACTCGAAACCCCTATTTTTCGGACGGAATTGGCTCCATTAATATAATTCACCATCTTTTTCTGCTCTGCATCATACCAAACTAACCCCGGTACTTTGTGCTGATCGGGGTAAACACCCGTAATGAGGGAGCAATCTATCGAAGCCGTCATCGTAGGGAAAACGGTCACACAATCTGGTATGTACTGGCTATGCTCCATGAAAAACCGAAGTGCCGGTGCTTGATTGGCAGCAATGCATCGCTCCAGAACATCAGGCATCATGGAGTCGATCAGGAAAAGTATGACCTTTTTCATCCGGCTGCCACCCTTCTTGTCGTAGTAGTCATAGTCGCACTTGATAGTGTTCGATTTTCCATTACCGAGTATACGCCATGAAAAAGAAAAAGCCCCTGTTCGCCTAAAGCAACAGGGGACCATGCTCACGAAGTAAATGTGAGGGTGTTGATACCATTATTCGTTTGCAGTTTTAGTGCAGGGTACTTCTTCAAATACGGAGCAAATTCCACATAATCTTTTTCACCAATGGACGGATCACCCAGTAGATGCGAAAGTACAGCAGCTCGGATTTGCAGCCCTTGAGGTGTTTGTTTAAAGAGAGGATCTACCGTCGGGAAAGGAATTCCATTGATGACTGTATCACCTTCTGCATCACTCAGTTCCCACGTAGTGACGTTCAATGAATGGAGAGCTTCTACTACTTGTGCTCCATAATCCTCCACAACCATATCTGGTTGAAGCCCTACGTGGTTCACCACAGTATGCTTAGGAGTAAAATATTCATTCAGTGTAAGCTTCAGTGCGTCACCGTCCGACAATGGAATAACTTGTTGGGCGCTCCCTTTTCCAAATGTTTTGGTACCCACAAGTTTGGCGATGCCATGATCACGCAGCGCACCTGACAACAGCTCAGATGCAGAAGCTGTTCCACCGTTTACCAAAATTCGCACTGGAATGCCGATATCCTGCCCATTTCGTACCCACGTCTCTACCTCTACCCCATTACGATTCGTGGTGTACATAAGCAAGCCTTCTTCCATAAAGAGGCTCGCGATGTCCCGTGCTGTGGACAAGTATCCCCCGCCATTATCACGCAGGTCTAACACCAATCCGGACAACGGTTTTTGCACGCGGGAAAGCTCTGCAAGCTTATCCCTTACCTGGATGGCTCCTTCTGATCCGAAAGTTTCAAGACTGATATAACCAACCGCGCCTTTCGTAAACATCTGTCCTTCCGCTTCCGGCAAGGTCATGGAGGCACGCTTCAGCTTTACCTGGTGCTCCCGTTTGTCGGATGGACGATACACAGTAAGAACGGCTTCGGTCCCTTCGTTGCCCTTCAAATAAGCATACGCTTCTTCAAAAGTCTTTCCAACCAGCGAGGTCTCATTTACTTTGATCAATTGATCGCCTCGTTGCAACGAAGATGCTGCTGCTGGAGAATTCGGAACGATTTCACGGATGATAATATGATCATTTTGCCGCCGCAGACGAAAGCCAAATCCAACAAATTGATTCTCAACGTCAGATTGGAACAAACGCAATTCATCTTGAGTAAAAAATACGCTGTGCGGGTCATTGAGTGTGGAGAGCATTCCTTCAATCGCCCACGTGTTCATCGTCGGCGTATCAAACCCGCCTTTCTTCTGCCATTCTGCAAGCCTCAATTCCAACTCGTCCCAAGTATCATCTTCTTCAGAAACTTTGAACTGAAGCTGTTTTTTCTGATTAGCCTGCTCACTGACCACCTCTAGAGCCCCTTTTACCAATTGGTTGGCTGCCGGTTTGCTCAAGTGGCTCTCCATGACGTGCTGGAACACTTCTTCTGTTTCTTCGTAAGGATACTCTGCCGCTTGCACAGGAAGAACAGTTGTTAGTAGCAGGACAGTTGCTACTGCCCATTGACTAATTCGCTTCATGGTGCCACCCCTTTTCGAACATCATCAGGTATCGAGAATGCAACATTGCTTGTAAAGTCGTAATTGTCGGTACCCGAATAGGCTACATATTCGTCGCCCTCATAAATCTCTTCATAACGCCACGTATGTTTAACGATTTGGTCGCTAACCCTATCAATATAATACTTGTTTATGAACAACGGAACGTCTTTCACTTTTCCTTGTCCAAGCGTAACCTTCTTGGATTTCTCTACTAACATAGACCCCGGAATCCACTCCGTAATGACATCGTACTCTCCGTATGATTGCTTGTAGTAGCGAGCATGAAGCTCCTTGGCACGATCGGCTACCTTGACAGCACCAACCCACTCATGCAAAAAGTCAACGTTGTCCGTTCTATTCTTGTCCCATGTATGCCGATCCGTATCATACGAGTATTGCGTATTTGTTTTCCCGTCTGTATAGGAGAGCAACTTGTCTGATATTAGTTTTTGCGGAGATTGATAAAAGCCGGAAATTCTGCTTATTTGTTTCTCCTTGTTAATATCCTGCGTGTATGAGAACGTCAATCCACTCAACACCGCTTCACCCTTCACTTGGTAGGTGTCGGCATTGTCCAACTGGCGCAAAGAGTATCCCAAATCAGAAATAATAGCTGGCTGTTCTTTTAAAGACGCTAACTCTTGGCGCAACATTTTGTGCAACTGATTCATTCTGCTGTTTGACGCTTTCGGTTTCATCGCAGCAAGAACTTCTTCTGCTTCCTGGATACGCCCTTCCTGCAAATAATAGTAGGAAGTATTCAACAATGCCTCCGGGCTCCTGTCGGCAAATCGCTGGTAACGTTCCAACGCCAGCTCTACCTGACCACTCCTGATTTCCAGTGCCCCGACATACAAGGCGAGCGTTTCCCATTCTTTGGAATCTTGCTTCACTTTTTGCTCATAAGCACTGAGTCGGTCGAGTACTTTTTTGTATTGGCTTTGATCCTTGTTCCCTAGCTGCAAGGCAATATCATACACATTGGCACTCAATAGCCCGAGTGTATCAGGGAGAATGATTTTGTCTTCGAAGTAGGCGTCGATAGCAAGAAAAGCTTGCTCCAGATTGGTTTCAATCGGTGTTTCAGGATTCCAGCTTAATAAATAGTGAACACCGACTTGATTCGGGAAAGAGGAATCGGCCAGCTTGCGTAGCTGTTCAAATGTCTCCTCACTATCATTTCTACTGCGAATAGCGGCAGCCGCATCTACATAAATCTGTTCTTCTGTTGTTTTGGGATCTGTATAGGTTGCGAATAACGGCAATACCTCTTCGATATCCGGCACCATTGGGAACTTTTTCCCATCGTAATCCAACAGAGGCATGATTCCATCCTGAAGGAAATAATTAACCATGCGATCAGCTGCGACAGCAGCATCTCCCCGCTTGACCCGATCCGTTTTTTCTCCCTCTAGCCATCCCCAGGAACGCACTTCTTCCCAAGCATTTTTACTATCTGGAGACATCGTGAACATTTGCAAAATCTTGGCAGCCTCTTCGTTGGTGATCGGCTGATTCGGCTTCATCATCTCACCAGGAAATATGTACTGAATTGCATTTGGACCGTACAGTCTATCCAAGATCGTGGAAATGCGCAGGGTTGGTTTGTACATCCACGTCAGGCGATCGACATCTTTATACGGCAAATACGGTTCCTGAAAACCTTCTGCTCGCGCCCACTCCGAATGCTCGGATAAGAAAGTAAGCGGATAGATATGGTACTGTCCACCGTAGTAAAGACGATCGATCATGACAAGAAATTCCGCACGCGTCATGTCACGATTTGGGTAAAACTTCGAAACATTTGGACCAGCCTCAAACAAACCGAGCTGCACACCTTGAATGATTGCGTTTCTCGCCCAGTGCTTGCTGATGTCATTGTATGGCAATAAGCCCCCAGCCGCTGATGCGACGCCGGGGGTGAGTAAGCTTAACGTCAGTAATCCACAAGAAATCGTCCGGATTAGTTTTTGCACATAAAATCCTCCTACACTTCATCTGGCAGGAAACATAAGGTTGATCCTGCTACGTCTTATACAAACTGGAACGGATCTGTGTGCACACGCGAAGGAATAACCTCTGTTTCGTAACCATTTGCCTGCAATTGTTCAAGCAAGATGGTCGCCAGTTTTTCCTTCATGATTTTTTCGATATTGTGACCAGCATCTACAATCGACAAGCCTTCTGCTTGTGCATCATGTGCAGTGTGATAACCAATGTCTCCGGTTAAATAAACATCCGCGCCCTTAAAAATTGCTTTGGAAACAAAAGAGCTACCGTCGCCACCTACTACCGCTACTTTCTTGACTGTCGCATCCAAGTCACCAACTACGCGCAGGCCATGGAGGGAAAACCGTTCCTTGACGAGTAAAGCAAATTCACGCAGCGACAGTGGTGCAGGCAGAGTACCGATTCGCCCAATCCCGTATGGGGTTCCGGACTGCTCCAAGGGAATGATGTCATAGGCGACTTCCTCGTAGGGATGGGCAGCAAGCATTGCTTTGACCACAGCCGATTGCTTGGACGCGGGAACGATCATCTCGATGCGAACTTCCTCTGCTTTTTCCAGTTGACCTGTCGAACCGATATGGGGATTCGTTCCTTCCCCAGGTAAAAAGGTTCCAGTGCCTTCTGTCTGAAAAGAACAGTGGCTATAGTTGCCTACATGCCCTGCACCCGCTTCAGCAAGTGCGGAAAACACTGCTTCCTTATGGGTAGCGGGTACGAATACGATGAGCTTCTTCCAAGCCTCTCGTGAAAGTACATCTAGTACATTTACGTCAGTGAGTCCAACCGCTTCTGCGAGCCAATCGTTCATTCCCCCATACGCAACATCCAAATTGGTATGGGCCGTGTATACCGCAATGTCGTGCTTGATCAGCTTTTCGAACACGCGTCCTGCGGCGAGATCCGTCCGGAGGTGTTTAAGTGGTCGATAAATGACGGCATGGTGAGCCACAATTAGGTCTACACCCTCTGCAATTGCTTCATCCACCACAGATTCCAGCACGTCTAGTGCGATCATCACTTTTTTCACCTTTTTTTGCAAGGTTCCTACATGAAGGCCAATCTTGTCGCCTTCCATCGCCAAAGATTTAGGTGCCAGACGTTCTACATATTGGATTACTGTTTGTCCGTGCGCAAGCATGCGATCACCTCATCGATCCATTTTACTTCTGCTTCGATTTCTTTGATTCGTTCTGCTGCTTCCGGCTTGTCCGAACGCTTTAATTGAACGATGACCTTTTGCCATTTTTCTTGCTCATGCAGCCACTTCTCTCGTAAAACCTCTGATTTTTCTTCCCAAAGAAATGGACCAATGCGCAGGAGCTCATGCTGTGTACGATCTTTGCCCTCATAAGGCAAGATAGGATTGCCTCGTTCTGCGACGAGAATCTCATAAATCACGCCGTCCTCCTGCAAAATGGACTCCGCGATTAACTGCCAACCATTTTCTATCATCCACAGGCGAACCGCTTCTTCCCCTACGTTTGGTTGCAGAATCAGGCGTTGCACACCTTCCAGTTTGTCTTTTCCTGCTTCCAAAATGGAACCGATCAATTGGCCTCCCATCCCAGCAATGCAGATCACATCTGCTTCGCCAGGCTGTACTACCGCGAGCCCGTTTCCTTTACGCACCGAAGCGCGATCTTTAACCTGCAATGTATGTATTTGTTTTTGTGCCGCTTGAAAAGGCCCTTCATTCAACTCGCCTGCGATCACGAAAGAGGCAATTCCTTTTACAAGCAAATAAGAAGCCAACAACGCATGATCCGACCCGATGTCGGCGACGCGGGCTCCTTCTGGACAATAGCGGGCAATCGTTTGTAGCCGCTTGGATATTGATACTGATGTCATCTGTATATTCACCTTCCGTTGCCTCTATTCTACCCTATTTGGCAGCAATTGCGAAATGCTAATTCCCTAACAGATGATCAGCAAAGAACGACAAAATCCTCGCTCTTGTACCCAACAGGGACCAGGTACTAACGGGGACCCTTGGATAGCAGTAGGGAGGCTTACAGGTGGCCATACCTCGGATGAAGTGTTCGGAATTACAAGCAATTTTTTTAAATATAATCATGTTTTATGGTATTTTATGTAATTTAACTTAATTTTTAGGAAATTGTGAACTTTATTTTAATAAATAAATATTTACAAATTTTTTACAGATATGTATATTAACGCCATGCACATCATGAACTACACAAACTAAATATCTTTAAGGAGGAGAATAGTTTGAAAAAAAGAACCGGCAAGTGGTGGGCAATGGGATTACTTTCTTCGGCGCTAGTGATGAGTGTCTTCACTGGTGTGGGGGCAGCCAGTAATGATTCAACCAATGAATTCAGTGGATTAGGTACTGCGCGGGTATTAATTCAGTCAGATTCAGATGTAAGAACCGGTTATTTTGCTGGACCTTTGGAAGTACGCCATGATTTTGGAGGAGAGGGCTTTACCCTCGATGTAGATAGCGATCAACTTAACCAACTGAAAAGCGATCCCAACGTAAAAATTACCGTGTTGAAAAAATTTAAGATCGCTGAGTATATAGAAGAAGATCAGGTAAGCGAGCCAGAATTCTCTCCTGCGGCAGTCGTTCCGTGGGGAATTAAAGCAATCTATAAGAACCAGTCCCTCTCCGCTGCGACTGGCGGTGCAGATGTTCGTGTTGCAGTCCTGGATACTGGCGTGTATACACAGCACCCGGACCTAACTGCTAACGCAGAGCAGTGCAACGATTTCACGCAAGCTTCTCCTGTTGTTACTGGTGCTTGCAATGATGCGCATGGTCATGGAACACACGTCGCTGGAACTGTACTCGCTGACGGCGGCGGTGGCGCTGGTATTTATGGTGTAGCACCAGAAGCGAAGCTATGGGCATATAAAGTATTGGATGATTCAGGCTCGGGCTATGAGGATGACATTGCCTATGCCATTCGTTACGCTGCTGACCAGTCCGCTCAATTAGGCGTGAAAACGATCATCTCTATGTCCCTTGGCTCTAGCGGTAAGAGTACCCTTATGGCAAATGCCATCACTTATGCAAACCAAAAAGGTGTATTAGTCGTCGCTGCGGCTGGTAACTCTGGACCGACCGTGAATAGCATTGGCTACCCTGGAGCATTAGTGAATACCGTTGCCGTAGCAGCGTTAGAGAATGTTCAACAAAACGGAACCTACCGTGTGGCTGACTTCTCTTCTCGTGGCAAGAGCGGGCAAGCGGGAGACTACGTGATTCAAGAGCGCGATGTGGAAGTATCAGCACCAGGACGCGCTATTCAGTCTACATGGAATAACGGAGGCTATAATTCCATTAGCGGAACCTCCATGGCAACACCGCACATTTCTGGCTTGGCTGCAAAAATCTGGGCATCCAATCCATCTTGGAGCTATCAAGATGTTCGCGTAGAATTGCAAAAACGTGCGAAAGTAAATGACATCAAAGGTGGCTCAAACTCTGCTGTAGGAGACGATATTGCTAGCGGATTTGGATTCCCAACTGTACAACCAGGCGATCAATAAAAAGTAAAAAACAAAAAAAGAGCCATGGCTGTCAGTTTTCGCTGGCAGTCATGCTCTTTCATTATCAAACACGAAAAGGCTAGCAACCGATTTCTCTTGCGATAACATTACGTAAAATCTCTGAAGTCCCCTCGCCGATCTCCAGCAGCCGGGCATCGCGGAAAAATCGCTCCACCTGATACTCCCGCATATAACCATAGCCACCGTGAATCTGAATGGCCTGATGAGTAGCAGACATGGCAATCTCCGAAGCATACAATTTTGCCATTGCTGCTTCTTTCGTAAATTTGCGACCATGATCCTTCAACCACGCTGCTTTATACACCATCGTTCTCGCCAGCTCAATTTGCATCGCCATATCCGCAAGCTTGTGCTGAATCGCTTGAAAATGACTCAAGGAGTTACCAAAAGCAGTACGCTGCTTGGAGTATTGCAGCGCCTTGTCGTAGGCAGCCTGTGCAATTCCTACTGCCATAGCCCCGATCCCGATTCGCCCACCATCAAGTGTAATGAGGAACTGCTTGAAGCCTTCGCCCCTCTTCCCAAGGACGTTTTCCTCTGGCACCCGGACATTTTCAAGAACGAGCTCGGTCGTATTGGAGCTGTGTAAGCCTAGCTTTTCATAGTTCGCCAGCACTTGAAAACCAGGGGCATCTGTCGGAACGATAAAAGCTGTAATACCACGTGAGCCCTGCTCTTTGTCAGTCACAGCTGTCAAGGCGAGAAAAGAAGCATAGGAGGCATTGGTAATGAAGCATTTGGAGCCGTTAATCGTCCACTCCCCGTCAGCCAAGACCGCATTCGTCCTCGTACCACCTGCGTCAGACCCTGCATTCGGTTCCGTCAAGCCAAACGCACCAAAGCTTTCGCCCGAACAGATTTTGCTTAAATAGTTCAGCTTCTGCTCTTCCGTTCCGAACAAAGCAAGTGGAGCGCCACCTAATGAAATATGCGCCGAATACGTGATTCCTGTAGATCCGCATGCACGACTAAGCTCTTCTACAACGATCGCAAAACTCGTAGAATCGGCTCCCGCCCCCCCGTATTTCTCAGAGAAAGGAAGACCCATCAAGTTCAGCTCGCTCATCTGCTTGAATATTTCGACAGGAAATTGTTTAGTTTGATCGCGTTCATCTGCTCCTGGTGCCACTACCTCATCAGCAAATTCGCGCATCATTTTTTTCAACATTTGTTGTTCTGAAGTCAAATCGAAGTTCATAATCGCTGCCCCCTTGAAAACGCTTTAGTAAAGAACCATCAAGAAACACACAATTTTGACTGAGCGTTTGTTCAGAATACTCTTACCATTATACACCACGATTTGAAATTCATGTGGTAAATTCTCAAAAAAAACACGCCTATGATCGGCGTGCTCCTAATAAAATCGCTCCCAAAAAAGATACAGAGGCTGCTATGAATCCGAGACTGTATGTATTTACACCCATAAACTTGGCTACTGTTTCTCCACCCAGAAAAAAAGCCGCCAGCAAAATACCGATTAATACTTTCCACTTGTTGTTCATCTATTCACCCCGTTTGCTCTCTTCTGAAATTGTAACAGATAAGCAGGGGGAGGAAAACGAGAAGTCACGCAGCGTGCTACAGTCGCAACCACGCATACCAATATCCTCGCGTGAAGAAAAACAAAGTTGACGCGATGAACACCTTAATGAACAGCAGCAATTGAATCATGTCCCGCTTCGCTGCTGGAATATACAGCGCCTGTATCTCTGCACCAAAGAAAAAGGCAAGTCCACATACAGCAAATACTCCCGCCCATTTTGCATTGGCCTTATTCATCAAGAAGCCCATACCTGTGAGCAAGCACGCAAGCGGTACCCAGTACAACTCCGATGTCCACCACGTATAATCCATCCCTACCCGATGCACGGTCGTAATGCCATACAAGATAGCCAAACCCAGTAACCCTGCATAGAGCAAATAAGCATATCCGAAAACAATGGCGCTGATGCACAGTAACATGCAAACGAAGCCTAAATAGAACAGGATAAACGGCATACTACCTTCCAATTTTTGGATACAATAAACGCCGCCCGCAATCAAGATCAGAAAAGACAAAGCCAGGAATAAATGCGTTAATGGCGGGGCCGACCTTCGATATACGAGTCCCAGAATATAGAAAACGAGAGCGAAACAGGCAAAGATGGTAATTTGCATTGGGGTTTGAAAACGGTTAAAATGAAAAGCAAGTAAGATCAAACCAGCAATGACAAAGGCACCAAGGAGCCATGCCACTACCATTTTCCCCGTCACTGGAGAGACAGTTCTAGGTGCATATGTATTTGTGACAGACGATGTTGAATTGACTTTTCCTGACAGCACACCCGGTGCCGTTCCCATTCGCTCATTCCCGCCTGCGGACGCCGGTGTATTTGGCCGATCCCCTTCTGTATACAGATTTAACAAGAAGATGCAGTAATGTTCAGGCAGTAAATGGTTGCGCCGCCAGTTTTCAATTTCGGCGATAATCGTGCGCTTGCGCTGGTCGTCCAACGCGGCCCCTCCTAACTACGACAAAAAGTGTTTACTTTCATGAATAAGAAAAGCCTACGTCGGCTAACGTAGGCCACATACTTCTTATATCGGTTATTCCAAGAAATCTTTTAAGCGTTTACTTCTACTCGGATGACGCAATTTGCGAAGCGCTTTTGCTTCGATCTGACGAATCCGTTCACGGGTTACGCCAAACACTTTCCCTACTTCTTCTAACGTCCGTGTACGACCGTCATCTAATCCAAAACGCAGACGCAGTACATTTTCTTCCCGGTCTGTTAATGTATCCAAAACGTCTTCCAACTGTTCTTTCAAAAGTTCATAGGCAGCTGCATCAGATGGCTCCAATGCATCCTGATCCTCAATGAAATCACCTAAGTGGGAGTCGTCTTCTTCCCCAATTGGAGTCTCCAGGGATACTGGTTCTTGAGCAATCTTCATGATTTCCCGAACTTTTTCCGGAGTGAGATCCATTTTTTCAGCGATTTCTTCTGGCATAGGTTCACGACCTAGCTCTTGCAGAAGCTGGCGGGAAACGCGGATCAATTTATTGATCGTTTCCACCATATGAACCGGAATCCGGATCGTTCTAGCCTGGTCTGCAATAGCACGGGTAATCGCTTGGCGAATCCACCAGGTCGCATACGTACTGAACTTGTAGCCTTTGCGATAGTCAAACTTTTCCACCGCTTTAATCAGACCCATGTTCCCTTCTTGAATCAAGTCGAGAAATAGCATGCCGCGTCCTACATAACGCTTCGCAATCGATACAACCAATCGCAAGTTCGCCTCAGCCAGACGTCTTTTGGCTTCCTCATCACCTTGTTCAATTCGCTGTGCCAGTTTAATCTCCTCTTCTGCGGAGAGCAGAGGAACTCGACCAATTTCCTTCAGATACATCCGTACAGGGTCATTGATCTTGATTCCAGGCGGAACGGAGAGATCGTCAAAATCAAATTCTTCGTTGTCCTCGTCCTTGATGATCATTTGATCGACTTCATCGTCGTCATCTTCATTCTCATTGTTGTTAATCTCAATGCCTTGATCACCAAGATATTCAAAAAACTCATCCATTTGATCAGAATCCTGCTCAAAACCTGCCAGACGAGCAGTAATCTCCTTATACGACAGTGCGCCGCGTTTCTTACCTAATTCGACCAGTTGTTCCTTCACTTGTTCGATGGACGTTGCTTCCATGTCGGAAGTAATATTTTGCTTGTTCATCTACTTTCCCTCCTTCCCCGGGAATGATCTGAAGCTACCCTTCTTTTAAAGCATTTTCCAATTCAAGAATCTTCATCCCTGTAACGGCTGCTTGAAGTTCAAGTTGTTTGCGCGCATCCTCGCTGTCCGCTGCGGCCGCTTGGAGGTGTAAGCTCCGCTGCTCATCGCGCAATCGTTCCAACTCGGCACGCTTCGGGTAGTTATTCACTTGTTTGATGTAGTCACCGATCTCTAATTCAGATACGTCGTTGTTGCACTCCATCATGGCCAATCCCGAGGCTAATTGCTTTAACAAATCGTCTTGCACATAATGTATAAACTTTCCAGGGTCTTCCGGGTTTCCCTCTGCATAGTAGGCGTACAGGTAGGCAGCCAGCGCATCGTGTTCATCCACTTGAAAGTGGGCGCTGCATTCATGTTGGACGCGGGCGGCTATTTCTTCGTTCCGCATCATGTAGTAAAGCAGCATGCGCTCAGCCGTGTGATAAGCGGGTGGCAGTGTTTTCGCGAGCGTAACTTTGCCATTATTTATACTATTATTCCATGCTGGCGTCACTTTATCCCTTTGGCGCTCACTTTTTTGCTGATTGTAAGCACGTTTGGACTCCCATTTGAGATCACCGAGAGTAAGGGAGTATTCTTCTGCCAATTGCCGTTGATACATGTCCCGTTCCACCGGGCTGTTGAGTTCGTTGATGATTTCGACCGCCTTCGCGATTAAGCGAGCTTTGTCCGTCTCATCTTTTATTACGAACTGACTGCGTAAATGTTTCAGACGGAAAGCCGTAATTGGCATCGCCTGTAACAATACCTGCTGGGAAAATGCTTCAGCCCCATGCTGGCGGATGTAATCATCCGGGTCCACTCCTTGTGGAAGTGGAGCTACTCGAACGATCAAACCGGCTTGCTGCAAAACGTGAATCGCTTTGCTCGTTGCTTCTTGTCCTGCAGCATCTCCGTCATAACAGAGTACAACTGACTCTGTATTGCGACGAAGAATTCTGGCCTGCTGCTCCGTCAAGGCTGTTCCCAAAGTGGCAATACCTTGCATAAAACCCGCCTGCCATGCCGATATAACATCGACATATCCTTCAAACAACAGCGCCTCTTTTTTCTTTCTAATAATGGGGCGCGCACGATGAAGATTAAACAGCGTAGCGCTTTTGTTGAACAAAAGGCTTTCCGGGCTATTCAGATACTTGGGTTGAGACTTTTGGTTGGAATTGGGCTTCGATCCTTGCAGTAACCGCCCACCAAATCCGATGACGTTACCTTGGGAATCCTGGATCGGAAACATGATACGACCTCGAAAGCGATCAAAGATTTTTCCTGCATCGCTCCTGGCCAAAAGCCCTGCCTCTACCATCAATTCCTGTGAAAATCCCCGCTTTGTTAACTGCTGCGTCACGAAATCCCATGAATCCGGGGCGAATCCGATTTGGTATTCGGCGATTGTCGCCTCAGACATTCCGCGCTTTGCGAGATACTTCATCGCTTCTGCGCCATAAGGAGTTTTCGTAAGCACGTAGTGGTAGAGGCGTGAAACGAACGTATGCGCTTCCTGCATCGCATGTTTCATCCGTTTTTCAGGTGATTCCTCTACCTGCTGCGGCTGGGGCACAGATATCCCGGCACGCTCCGCCAATTTGTGCAGTGCCTCTGGAAAAGTCAATTGCTCCAGTTTCATTAAAAAGGAAAAGATATCCCCACCTGCTCCACAGCCAAAGCAATGAAAAAACTGTCGCTCTGCATTTACGTTGAAGGAAGGGCTCTTTTCAGAGTGAAACGGACATAGACCGAGAAAGGCACGACCGCTTTTTCTCAGTTGAACGTACTCTCCTACAACGTCTACGATGTCGACAGCGGCACGCACTTGATTTACAAATTCATCTGAAGTGGGACCAGTCATGTCTTTCCACCTTTATAAGGAGAATCGCACGTGAGAATATTTAGTTCGTCAAAATTCGTCAATTTCCTTCTTTACATCAAACTTCTTTTCTTCTTTTCTACTTTTCCACATTTCTAAGTGCAATAAACGCTGAGAAACTCACGCTATGATAAGTACCTCGGCTAATTGATTTTCTACAAAAAACGCCAAAATCCTTCTTTCGGCCTATTTCCTTTCATTACGGAGATTGTTTTTTCGAATCATCTCCAAAATGATGTTTGCCGTTTCTTCCACTGCCTTGTTGGAAACATCAATTACGGTACATCCGAGGCGCTCAATAATGCGCTTGGAATAAGCCAGTTCTTCGGCAATCCGTTCGAGATTGGCGTAATTTGCTTGTGCTGTCAATCCCAGTGCCTTCAGACGCTCTGTTCGAATGCCGTTCAGTTGCTCCGGATTGATGGTAAGCCCAATACACCTTTCTATTGGCAGTTGGAACAATTCTTCTGGCGGCTCTACCTCAGGGACAAGCGGAACATTGGCAACCTTAAGTCGCTTGTTAGCCAAATACATGGAAAGTGGCGTCTTGGAAGTCCGCGAAACGCCAATCAAAACCACATCTGCACGCAACAGGCCACGTGGGTCGCGTCCATCGTCGTATTTGACGGCAAACTCGATGGCGTCTACTTTGCGGAAATACTCTTCATCCAGACGGCGTACCAAACCCGGTTTTCCTGTTGGTGGCTCTTTCAACATGCCCTGCAATGTATTCATCAACGGCCCCATAACATCGAGAGCCGGAATTCCGTGAAGAGCAGCTTGTTGTGTAATATACGCATTCAGCTCCGGAATGACCAGAGTGAACACGATCATTGCCCGCGATTCTTTTGCCGATGCAATGATTTCGTCAATCGATTCCTTGTCTTCTATATACGGATACTTTTGTACATCAAACAAAAAACGATCAAACTGACTAGCTCCTGCGCGAACGACAAGTTCGGCCGTTTCGCCGATGGAGTCTGAGACTACATAGATGAGCTGTCCTTGCTGTTTACCTTGCATCGCTTCTCCTCCTACACTTTCGGTTCGCTACCCAATTCTACAAATGCTTTCGCGATCGTCGTCTTGGTGACGCGCCCCAACAGCTCCATTTGCTTCGGATCTTCCTCGCTAGGCCTTACGACAGGCAGCGAATCAATCTGAAAATCAATCAGCTTTTTAGCGGCTGCGTACAAGGTCTCATCAGGTGCGCATGTAATGATATTCGGCATCCTAGACATGATAATGCTGACCGGCACATCCTCCAGCGTCTTATTGCCTAAAGAAGCCCGCAGGAGGTCTTTTCGTGAAATCACGCCAGCCAAATATCCTTTTTGATTGACGACGAATAATGTGCCAACATCCTCCAAAAAGAGGGTAACGATGGCGTCGTAAGCCGAGGCGGATTCGGAAACCACAATCGGTACAGCCTTGTAGTCATTGACGAGAAGCTTGTGAAGCCGTTCACTTATGACTGAGCTTGCGGGTCTGCCGGCATAAAAATACCCGACCCGAGGTCTGGCTTCTAAATATCCTGACATTGTGAGGATGGATAAATCAGGGCGAAGCGTCGCGCGAGTCAAATTCAGTCGCTCCGCGATATGCTCTCCTGTTATCGGTCCGTCATCCTTCACTATCTGTAAGATGTGCTCTTGTCGTTTGGTAAGCTCGATGACCAATCACCCCGGTTCTGTCTTTACCTCTTCCTAGTATTACTCTATTCGACGGGATATTCCTTCTTTCACGCGGAAAAAAGGTGCCCCCGCCTGATTTTCAGACGAAGGCACCGGTTATATTTTGTTTACGCGAATACAACTTTGGAAAAATCTGCATAGCGATAAAGTACACGAGAAAGTTGCAAGAGAAGTCCCAGACGATTTGCACGAACAGCCTGATCTTCGGCCATAACCATTACCTTATCAAAGAATGCGTTGATCGGCTGGCGCAAGGTTGACAAGGTTGCGAGCACCTTCTCTTGATCCTTCAGACCCTCTACATCCTTCTGAACAGCTTGGAATGCCTGATACAAGGCACGTTCTACATCTTCTGCGAACAGAGCTTCGCTGACTTGGTCTGCTTCCGCTTTTTGTGCCAGATTGTTCACCCGGTTAAACTGCTCCACAATCAGCTTGAATTCTTCTGTTTGTACCGCTCCCATCAATGCTTTTGCTTTTGCCAGCACTTCTGGAACCAGTGTCAGGTCGGCAGCAAGAACGGCGTCAATGACATCGTAGCGCACGCCATGATCCTGCAAGACGTTTTTCAGACGGAGTGCGAAGAAGTCTACGAGGTCCTTTTTCACGTCTTCTGCTGCTCGCTTGTTTACGCCTTGCGCTACATAGCCTTCCATCGCGGCATTCCACAGATCGGCAAGAGAAATTTGCCAGTCGCGCTCCACCAAAATCGTAACGATCCCCGCTGCCATACGGCGCAGACCATACGGGTCCTGTGAGCCAGTAGGCACAATCCCGATCGAGAAGCAGCCTACGATCGTGTCCATCTTGTCAGCCAGACTGACGATAGCGCCTTGGGCGGAAGCTGGCATTTTGTCCCCTGCAAAACGCGGGAGGTAATGCTCGAATACGCCACTTGCTACGAGGTCAGTCTCACCCGCTTTACGCGCGTAATCTTCACCCATAATCCCTTGCAGTTCAGGGAATTCACCTACCATGTTGGTAACGAGGTCAAATTTTGCGATTTCTGCAATGCGGTCTACTTGTTTCGTCTCTTCCGCGCTCACACCCAGCTTGCTTGCCATTTGCGCAGCAGTTTTGCGTACACGGCGAACTTTATCACCGATTGTTCCCAGCTCTTCATGGTAAACAATTGTCTCCAAACGTTTCAGACAGCTTTCAATGGACAGCTTTTGGTCTTCCACGTAGAAGAAACGAGCATCAGACAGACGTGCGCGAAGAACTTTTTCATTCCCTTTCGCTACGTTTTCCAGAGCGCGGCTGTCACCGTTACGCACTGTCACAAAATGATTCAGCAATTGACCCTGAGCGTTTTCAACAGGGAAATAACGCTGGTGCTCACGCATGGAGGTCACCAAAACCTCACGTGGAATGGAAAGGAATTCTTGTTCGAACGTTCCGTAAAGAGCCGTAGGATATTCTACGAGATGGACTACCTCATCCAGAAGTCCTTCGTCCATTGGAATCGTCCAGCCATTTTCCTTCTCCAAGCGATGAATCTGTTCTACAATGGCTGCTCTGCGCTCGTCCGGATTCACCATGACATACTGCTCAGCCAGCTTGCTCACGTATTCGCTCGGGTGATTCAACGTAACCTCTGTTCCCAAGAAGCGGTGTCCACGAGAAACGCGTCCGCTTTTTACACCTGCAATCTCCAGATCGATCAATTCATCGCCGAACAAAGCAACCAGCCAACGAATCGGACGAACGTATTTCAAATCGCGTGCGCCCCAGCGCATGTTTTTCGGGAAGCTCATGCTGGTAATCACTTCAGCCAGTTGCGGCAAAAGCTCGGTAGTCGGTTTTCCCGCTTCGGATTTACGAGCATGAACATACTCGATCCCGTTTACTTCTTTATAATACAGTTGGTCTGGCTCAACATTGTTGCTTCGTGCAAAACCGAGTGCTGCCTTGGACCAATTGCCCGCTTCATCTTGTGCGATTTTGCGTGCAGGACCCTTCGCTTCATCATTGCGGTCAGGCTGCTTTTCTGCCAATCCATTGATCAACAGGGCAAAACGACGAGGTGTCTCCAATGCCGTAATTTGATCAAACGGCACGCGCTCAGCAGTCAGCCACTTTTCTACTTTTTCCTTGAATTGTGCCGCTGCCTGTGCGACAAAACGAGCAGGCATTTCTTCCAAACCAACCTCTACGAGTAGATCGCGCTTACTCATTTGTATCCTCTCCCTTCACCTGATTCACTTGATCCGCAGCGTCTGCATTGCCTTTTTGCAAAAGCGGGAAACCGAGGCGCTCACGCTCTTTGTAGTAGGTTTGTGCTACTTCACGAGACAGATTACGTACACGAGCGATGTAGCCTGTACGCTCCGTCACACTGATGGCTCCACGCGCATCAAGCAAATTGAAGGTGTGGGAGCATTTCAGAACGTAGTCGTATGCCGGGTAAACCAGTCTCTGTGCCATCAGTCTTTTTGCTTCTGCCTCATACGTATTGTAGAGAGAGAACAGCATGTCGACATCAGACAGCTCAAATGTGTATTTGGAATGCTCGTATTCTGGTTGCAGGAATACATCACCGTACGTATATCCGTTGCACCATTCCAGATCAAACACATTTTCTTTCTCTTGAATATAGGAAGCCAAACGCTCCAGTCCGTAAGTCAGCTCGACTGCCACTGGTTTACATTCCAGACCGCCCACTTGCTGGAAGTACGTGAACTGTGTGATTTCCATTCCGTCCAGCCAAACTTCCCAGCCTAAGCCCCATGCGCCGAGACCCGGGTGTTCCCAGTTGTCCTCTACAAATCGGATGTCATGCTCAAGTGGCTCAATTCCGAGTTCGCGCAAGCTCTCCAGGTACAGCTCCTGAATGTTGTCCGGTGATGGCTTCATGATTACTTGGAACTGGTGATGCTGATACAAACGGTTCGGGTTTTCCCCATAGCGTCCGTCAGCCGGGCGACGGGAAGGCTCTACATATGCCACATTCCACGGCTCAGGTCCAATGGAACGAAGGAAGGTCATTGGATTTAGCGTACCTGCCCCTTTTTCAACGTCATACGGCTGGACAATGAGACAGTTTTGCTTTGCCCAAAAGTTTTGCAGCGTCAAAATGATGTCTTGAAATGTCATTTTCATGCTTTTTCCTCCTCTAAACTTTTTAGAACTTGGCTTTAAGTCGAAACTAAAAAAACCTCCCGCCTCTACACTGCCTGATGCGACAGTGTAGGGACGAGAGGATTCTCGCGGTTCCACCCTACTTGGCGAATGACTTCTTCGCCCACCTTACAATTAAATTGCTCCAGAACGCCCTTCATCAGCATGGCGACCGGGCTTCCACTATCCCCGATTCGCTATTCACAGCCAGTGGCCGACTACTCTTTTCCTTCACGGCAACATTCGGTATACAAGTTTGGTTCTTATCATAACGAAAACAAATTCGTATGTCAATTAGTCCTGATCTGTTTGGGTCATTCTTTCCATACGCTCCAGTTGTTCCAGAAATGCTCGACTTTTCAGCCTGAGATCCAAATACTCGTCCATGAAGCTACGCAGCACATGCTTGAGCTGGTTGCGTGTAGCCGGTTTTACTTCAATGTCACCAAGCCGCTCCAAATCAAATACCTGGAACAGCCGTAACAGCTTCCAGGTCGAGGGTGTAACTGCCATCGCATACGAATCGGAAGGCAAGCAAACTGGGCACAACAGCCCGCCCTGTCCCACACTGATCGCATAGGGCTCGCGCTGTTCGCCACAGTTTACACACGCTGTAAGCTGCGGGGAGATCCCCGCTACAATGAGCATCTTGGTCTCAAAAATCCGACACAGGATCTCGGCATCTCGTCCTTCATCCAAATGGCGGAACGTATGAAGGAGTAGCTGAAACAAGTAGGGATTGGGCTCCTTTTCCTGCGTCAATCGATCCAACAGTTCTGCTATGTATGCGGCATAAGCCGTAGCAGTCAGGCTTTGCCGCATATCCCGGAACGAATCCAGCATATCTCCCTGAGAGAGATCGGGCATTCCTGTCCCGGGTCCTGCCTTGCATAGATAATAACTATGCGAAAACAACTGGGAGACGGCGGCAAGACGGCTTTTGGTCTTTTTGGCACCTCGGGCCATCACGCCTAATTTGCCGTTCTCCCGGGTAAACAATGTCACCACTTTACTGGACTCACCATAGTCCACACTGCGAATGACAATCCCTTCCCACTTTACAAGCATGCCTGCGTGTCACCCAATTCTTCCTGGGCGAGATCAAACGAGGCTTCCTCGCTGGAAACATCCGTTTGATGGTGATCACGGTAGAGAAGGTAAGCATGGATATCACCGGTTGAAGCGAAAACTCTCCAAGAAAAGTCACGAAGCATGGAGCATCATCCTTTCCTATATCGGGTCTATCCACTTCCTTCTTAGAATCACCTTTGCCCGTTATTCTATGCCTTGGAAAAATTAACACATCGCGCTGGGAATATTATTGCTCGTCGTAGAAACCGAAGTTACGCAGCATCCGCTCTTGGTTGCGCCAATCCTTTTTCACTTTGATCCAGAGCTCCAAAAATACTTGGTCCCCCATCAACCGCTCGATATCCTTGCGCGCACGTTGACCGATTTCTTTGAGCATCTGACCCTTTTGCCCAATCAAAATACCGCGCTGGGAATCCCGCTCTACGTAAATGGCGGCGTAAATGTAAAGCGTTTTACCATTTTCGCCTCGCTTCATCTCTTCAATTACGACAGCAATGGAGTGCGGTACTTCTTCTCTCGTCAAATGCAGAACTTTTTCCCGAATCAACTCGGCTGCTACAAAGCGTTCCGGATGGTCTGTCACCTGATCGGCAGGGTAATACATCGGGCCTTCTTCCATTTCGCCCAAAATAGCCTGCTGCAATGACCCTGTATTGTTACCTTCCAGTGCAGAGATTGGAACAATTTGCTTGAAATCATACAATTTGCGGTAATCGTCAATAATCGGCAGCAGTGCTTCCGGGTGCACCTTGTCAATTTTGTTGATGACCAAAAATACTGGCGTTTTGACCTGCTTCAACCGCTCGATGATGTAGTCGTCCCCGGCTCCGCGTTTTTCAGTTGCATCGACAACAAACAAAACGAGATCTACTTCATTCAATGTATTTTCGGCAACCGAAACCATGTAGTTTCCAAGTTTGGATTGAGGCTTGTGAATCCCCGGTGTATCCAAGAAAATAATTTGACCCTCTTCTGTCGTATGCACCGCTGTAATTTTGTTGCGTGTCGTTTGCGGCTTGTTTGACATGATAGCGATTTTATGTCCCACAATATGATTCAACAATGTTGATTTTCCAACATTTGGCCGTCCCACAATAGAAACAAAGCCCGATTTAAACGATTGCTTGGTCTTGCGATTATCCACGTAAATCCTCCTTGGTGAATGCGCCTGGAAGCAGGGCAGATACTGTCGTTTCCCAAATGTCGCCTTTGAGATTCGTCAAAAATACAGGCATGTCCGGCGGGCACAGCTCTGCCATGACTTGTCGGCAAGCTCCACATGGTGATACAGCTTGCGGTGTATCGGCAGCGACGGCTAATGCCTTGTAAGTCCGGTCGCCTTCTGAGTACGCTTTAAAAAGAGCCGTACGCTCTGCGCAGTTGCACAGCGAGTACGCTGCATTTTCAATATTGCCTCCCAAATAAACCTTGCCACTCTCAGCTAAAAGAGCTGCTCCTACCTGAAACTTGGAGTATGGTACATAAGCGAGCTTTCTGGCTTCGATTGCTTGTGCTAATAATGATTGTTTATCCATTCTCATCATTCCTCATATGGTTGATCTTTAACATCATTTCACAACAGAATGTGTCCAATGAGACACGAAGAAACCAGACTGAAAGGTCAACTACAATGACCCGTCCGGTACCTCATTTTGGCTTATGAAAAACCTTCTTCTTCTCTACTAGTAAAAACTATCCCCATACTTTTTGCAACAGTGGCTGTCCAAATACGAGAACTCCAATGATAAGGGACAGAATCGCCGCCACAAGTACAGCTCCTGCTCCCACATCTTTGGCAATCTTCGCCTTGACGTGCCATTCTGGGGAAGCTAAATCAACGACTGCTTCAATCGCGGTGTTTACCAGCTCAAGGGAGAAGACCAGACCGATAGAAAAAAGGACCAGCAAAACATCGCTGCGGGGTATCTGCAGCCACCACGCTGCCGCCAGCACCACAATGGCTGCGGCTACGTGGATTTGCATGTTTCGCTGTGTCCGTACGGTATAGGAAATTCCTTGCAGAGCGTAGGTGAAGCTGCGAGTCAATCGTCGCCATTCCTTCAACGTAATCTCCTACCTCGTCAAGCCGATTTCTTCCAGCACCTTTTCTTGACGTGAAAACATTTCCTTCTCTTCTTCTGGCGTCCCATGATCATAGCCCAGAAGGTGAAGAAAACCATGAACCGTGAGAAATCCGAGTTCGCGTTCGAATGAATGGCCATAGTCTTCGGCCTGCTCATGTGCTTTTGGCACCGAGATGATGATATCTCCAAGCATATTCGGAAACTCGCTGGCCTCATCCTCATCGATGAAGATTTCCATTTCCCCTTCGCCCGGCTCGTTCATCGCAAAGGACAGAACATCCGTAGGCCGATCAACACCTCGATAGTCGCGATTCAACTCGTGGATGCGCTCGTTGTTCACCAACGTGACAACTACTTCTCCTTGTACGTCTTCCAGCTTTGCCGCTGCTTCCAGGCAACGGACAAGCAGGTTTTGCAAATTCTCATCGATCGGTTCGATTTCTTCATGAAGGATTTCTACAGATAACACAGGTAAACGATCTCCTTTTTGTGACGCCATTTATTAATAGCCGTGTTCTACTTCTTCCTTGGCATAGGCAGCGATGATTTTTTGTACCAGACTGTGACGAACGACATCTCCCTCTTGGAAATGAATAAAGGCTACATCGGAAATCGGGCTTAAGATGCGCTGTGCTTCGCGCAATCCGGATTTCTTGCCTTTTGGCAAATCCACCTGGGTCACATCACCCGTAATGACCATTTTGGAACCAAAGCCAAGCCTGGTCAAAAACATTTTCATTTGCTCGGGAGTTGTGTTCTGGGCTTCATCCAAAATGACAAAGGAATCTTCGAGCGTACGACCACGCATGTACGCCAAAGGTGCAACCTCAATGAGTCCACGTTCCATCATTTTGGCGACTTGTTCATTGCCCAGCATGTCGTACAAGGCATCATAGAGCGGACGCAGGTAAGGGTCTACTTTTTCCTGCAAATCTCCTGGCAAAAACCCAAGGCTCTCCCCCGCTTCTACGGCCGGTCTGGTAAGAACGATCCGTTTGACACGCGCATTTTTCAACGCATTTACTGCTGTGACAACAGCCAAATACGTTTTTCCGGTCCCAGCTGGTCCAATTCCAAACACAATGTCATGCTTCTTGATCGCAGACAAGTAATGACGCTGGCCCAGAGTCTTTGCCCTGATTACTTTGCCACGTTGGGTACGAGCGACTTCTTCATCATACACATCGAGCAGTTGGGCACCTTCTCCCCGTTCAATCAACGACATCGCATAAGAGATGTCTCGTTCGGACAGGGCAATCCCTCTGCGAATCAACTGTAGCAGAATTTCAATCAACTCTGTCAGTTTGTCCACTTCCGGCTTATCCCCGCTAATAACCAGTTCGCCTTCTCGGGTCATGATTTTGGCGGAACTTCTTTGCTCGATCAGTGTTAGGTACGCGTCATGTGGTCCGAACAACAGCAAGGCCTCAGATGCGTCTGAAAACGGGATTCTTACCTCATCTTGTACGTGCAACAGGCTTCCATCTCCTTGCAACGGTAATCAGCAATGCGTCATTTGCTTGCCATCCTCACTGCCCAACGAAAGGCTGTTCAATGGCAATATCTTCAATGACGGAAAAATGAATGCTTACGTAAACTTTACCATTCTCTGTTGTGACGTGCAAAACTTTTTCGTCCTGAATGAACGCATCTTTTCCAGCTTTTTTCAAGATATCCTCCCTGGCAAATTTTTTAGCCAGTTCCGTCGCTTCCTCCACGCTCATTTCTGTTTGAACGGGTGCTGTTTGCACGTACGTTACTGTCTTCCAGCCAAGTGGAGAGGTATATCCCGCGTACGAGGGCAAAAACCGTTGTTCTGCCACTTCAGCTTGTGCAAAGGACTGTTTTTCAAATGGCCACACATAGATCGCATAGGGGCCTACAAGCAGGTATTGATGCTCCAGTTTTTCTCCCGTCAAACGATACATCGTTTGTTTTAGCGGGACCGATGTGTTACTCATATACCACACTTCCCCTTGCACCTTGCCTCGCGCTGATACTGCTTGTTGACGAGCGTCATTGCCAATGATCCCCGAGATGAGCACTTGGCCTTTTTCAACCAATTGATTGCTCACAACCTGACTGCGACCAACCTCCGGAAGAATTTTATGGACGACAGCCCTCTTTTTTGCTACAAGATGCCGTGGACCTGTTGCAAGCGGCTTTACGGGCGCCTCTTTTTCAACCACTTGAAGCATGACTTTGGTTCCTTGAATCTCGATTCCAACCCAAGACGCTTCAGGCAGCAGACTCAACAGCTCTTTTTGCAAAACCAACGGTTCTTTTAGTTTGACCTTCCATGCCCCTTCTTTAATCCCCACTTGTTCAGCGGCTTGAATCACTCGTCGCGGATCAACCATTTTGGTCCCACTCACTTCGACACTCCAAACAAAAGAGGAGAGCATGTACAATCCGATGAAAAAAAGGGCTGCCCCAATTGCCAATCCAGATCGTCTGCGTAACCGCAAGAGCCAGAAAGGCAGCCCGTCTCTTGCTTCGACGTGACTACGACAGCCTGTCTCTTTTAAAAGCGGTCGTAAACGAAAATAATCACGAATCAAAATATCGCAGCGAGTCACCTCTTCTCCTACTCTGCGAATATTCCAGATTCGAATCCCATCCCGTACGGCCATATTTAGCATCCGCTCAAATCGTTTTCCCCGAACGGTAATGGTTACATGTCCATCCACCCACTCCTTGATTCCATACCGCATACGTGCCGCCCCCTCCCACTAAAAAAGTTTACGAGTTCTGTGGTCCCGTCTCCAAAAATTTCACGCCACCGATTCTTCCTTCTAACAAAACCTCCTCAGGCAAAATCGCTCGGATGACAAGCTGTTCACCTGAAACAATCATTTGACCGTTCGTCAACAGCAGACGAAGCTCTTTTTCGCTAAAATGCAAAACTCCTCGATGATTCTCTATATACATTTGCAAATGACCGATCATCGTGATACGCGGGACTTCCAGGACTACATCTTGCGGCAGATCCAACACCCCTCCGGCCAACTGGCGCAGACGGCGGCTCCAACGCTTCATGGATTAGCCCCCCTTCTCGTTCTATATATTGGCGAATATGACGAGCTCATCTGTTTGCAGGTGCAAAACCATTCTTATCTATGCGTATGCGCGAGCACAAAGAGGCATTCATCAAAAACAGTCACAAAAAAAGAGCCCTCAGCGCTCGCTAATTAGCAAGCAGGTGAGAGCTCCGTCTTTGGAATACTTCAACAAACTCCATTGATTATTTGCTTTCTTTTGCAGAAGAAACCAGCTCTTTTTCTTTTGTAAGCGCCTTCCATTTTTTCATGACTCGCTTTACTTTCTCAACTGAACAACCGCACGCGATCGCTGTTTCATATATCGATTTGTTTTCGAAGATGGCAAGCCGAATCACTTTTTGACGAAACCGCCCCATTTGTTCAAAAATTTGTTGATTCATCGCTTGACCTCTACCCCTTCTTCTATTGGGAGAATTTTCTTTACATTCAGGATAGTCAACAAGGATACGAGAAACAAGATAAGTTATTCGATATATTTCGACATAAGACGTTGCTTATCAATAAAAAACAGGCGAACCGAAGTTCACCTGTTTGACTGGCTACTATTATAAAATTTTTCTTTGCCGAACCTGCTGGGCATACGGAGCTTTTGAGCGCGGTTCTCCAAAAATGAGCGCCCATTTCATCCCATCACGCGGATTGCCGTGTTTCGATGGGAGTGTTCCTACTCGTTCCGAATCAGCGACCTTCATCGTTTCCGATTGCTTCACTGTGATGGTTGGACCCGTTGAAGCACGAGCTGTACTGGAGAATGCCCATTCCTGCTCAACTCCAATCCCTTCCATCGATTCTTGCTGAGGTGGCTCGTATTTGGAGGATGCTCGCACCGTCTCTCTGCCGTAATCCTTATTTTCCATTGGGATATCCGACGTTGTAGCCGGGGTAAGCGGAGGCATTTTTTTGCCTTGAGACATCTTCTTCTTTCCGGCTTTGCCAAGAGCTTTATATCCTAAGTAACCAAGGATAACAAACCAGAACTTGCCGATGAGCGGGATGATCCACTCGACTAAACCCAATAAATCTACGACGAGATCCATGAGATCTTCCATGGCAATCGCCCTTATTCTTTCTCGTCTGGCAAAGCAGGCTCTTGTTTGTCACCTGCATGCCCGAAGGATTGACGCATTTGTGTATCAGCAGCAATGTTTTGCATGTTGTAATAATCCATTACGCCCATTTTGCCACTTTTCAATGCTTCGGACAAAGCGAGTGGTACCTGTGCTTCGGCTTCTACTACTTTTGCCTTCATCTCTTGTACGCGCGCAATCATTTCCTGCTCTTGGGCTACCGCCATGGCACGACGCTCTTCCGCTTTCGCTTGGGCAATACGTTTATCTGCTTCCGCTTGGTCGGTTTGCAATTGTGCCCCAATGTTCTTCCCTACATCCACGTCCGCAATATCAATCGAGAGAATTTCAAAAGCAGTTCCGGCATCCAAACCTTTATTCAATACCGTTTTAGAGATCAGATCCGGATTTTCCAATACGTCCTTATGTCCTTTTGACGAACCAATGGTCGATACGATCCCCTCACCTACACGGGCGATGATCGTTTCTTCACCAGCACCACCGACCAATCGATCGATGTTGGCACGAACCGTTACTTTTGCACGAGTGCGCAGCTCGATACCGTCCTTTGCCATTGCTGCTACCACAGGTGTTTCAATCACTTTCGGGTTAACGCTCATTTGTACCGCTTCCAATACATCACGACCAGCCAGATCAATGGCTGCTGCTCGTTCAAAGCCAAGTGGAATATCTGCACGTTGTGCTGCTACGAGCGCATCTACTACACGGTCAACGTTACCGCCTGCGAGATAATGGCTCTCCAATTGGTTTGTATCCAGTTGCAAGCCCGCTTTACGCGCTTTAATCAACGGATTCACGATACGGGATGGTACGACGCGACGTAAGCGCATAGCGACGAGAGTAATAATCCCGATATTCACACCGGAAGCCAGTGCAGAAATCCAGAGCATGACTGGTACGAACGAGAAGAAAACAGAAAGTACGACGATGGCTACTGCCACCATAAAAATAAGGGGAATCAAACCGCCTTCAAACATGAAGTGCTCACTCCTTTTGTTCTAGTTCGGCAACGACGATACGCGTGCCTTCTACTTGCACTACGGTGATGGCGGTACCCGCTTCAATGAAACCACCAACCGATACTGCATCCACACGTTTTCCTTCCACCTTGACGACCCCTGCCGGGCGCAATGGTGTTAGGGCGATGCCTGATTTTCCTTCCAGCTCACGCTGATCGCGCGGAGCAACGTAGCCTTCTTCATTACGCTGCGTGTCACCCAGGACAAACTTGTTGAAGAGACCTTTGACCCCGTATTTCTTCACTAGCATGAATGCTACAATTGCCGTAATCAGAGCGGCCACGCCTAGCGATGCGAGCCCTTGCTGCGTGTCATAGGCTGCCATTACGAGACCTGTCACAATACTCACGAAACCAATCGCACCGACAATGCCGCCCGGGAGAAAAATTTCCAGAAGCATCAGTAAGATTCCGAAGACAAACAGTCCGATGTGCAACCAGTTGGCAAATCCCGCTACATAATGTCCAAAGAAATATAGACTGAACGCGACGAGTGAAATCGTCCCTGCAACACCAAAACCAGGGGCAAACAGTTCTACTACAATTCCGCCCAATCCAATGATGAGCAGAAGACTCATCACAATGGGACTCGTCACCCACCTAGCGACTAGCTCTCCACCTGTTGGCTCAATCGCCTGAAGGGAATCCGGCTGAATACCGAGCTTTTTGAGCAGCTCTTCCTTATTGGACACCACATCATCCGCATAACCTAACCGTTTCGCTTGTTGGGCATCGAGAGACAACACCGTACCTTTTGGCTTTAATCCGGGGAATTCTGTATCGATTTCCACCATCGCGCGAGCAACGTCAGGATTGCGATTGTTCAACTCCGCTGCCGCCATCATTTTATTGCTCCAACCGGAAATGAACTTGATATCTGCTGCATTCCCTGCCAAGTCAATCGGTGCTGCTGCCCCCATGCTACTGCCTGGAGTCATAATAATTTCATTTGCATTCAGGGCGATGTAAGTTCCCGCTGAAAAAGCCTGGTTATCAATATAGGCTATCACATGCATGGGAGCCTGACGGATCAACTGTCCAATTTGGTCGGCAGCGTTCACTTCTCCACCTGGCGTATTGATATGCAAAATAACAAGGTCTGCCTGCTGCTCCTGTGCGTCAGCAAATGCTCTGTGCAAAAAGCTCTCCAACCCTCGCTCGATCGTGCTATCTACTGGAATCCAGACAGCTTTTTGATAGGTCTGGGCTGTTGTGGATGCGGGAGCAAGAAGCATCGTCATTCCCATAATCAGGCAAAGAAGTGAAAAAAGCAATCGCATGCGGCTTTTTACTAGCCTTGCTGCACTCATTGCATGTACCTCCTTTCCTTCTATCAGCTTCAACGTATGTGCAATAAGGTATACGAAAGAGGATGGCAATCGTTTCATATTTATTTCACATTTGGAAAAAAAGAAAAACCCAACCTTTACAGGTTGAGTTTTTCTGTTCGTATCTATATGAGGTGTTACTCTCGTCTACGATGGTAGTTCCTCAGATACAATCTTTTGCACGAGGTTTCCGTCTGCTCTGCCTTTCACTTTCGGCATGATCGCACCCATCACTTTGCCCATCTCCTTTTTGGAGGAGGCATTGGTAGCTGCGATACCTTCCCGAACGATATCACGAATTTCGTCTTCGCTAAGCTGAGCGGGTAAGTAAGCGGAGAGCACGTCGATCTCTTCGCGCGTTTTAGAGGCAAGTTCCACGCGGCCTGCCTTCTCAAATTCGTGGAGGGATTCACGGCGTTGTTTTAACTCACGAGTCAAGATGGTCAGCACTTCGTCTTCAGACAAAAGTCTGCCCTTGTTAATCTCTTCGTTCTTTAATGCGGCTTTCACCATGCGAATAACAGAGAGTTTTAGAGCAGCTCTGTCCTTCATTGCTTGCTTCATATCTTGATCGAGTCGCTCCATTACACTCATGATGAGCCCTCCGTCAATTAAAACTTGCGCTTGCGAGCTGCTTCGGATTTCTTCTTGCGCTTAATGCTAGGCTTCTCAAAGTGGCGACGTTTACGCAGTTCCGCCATCACCCCGGATTTTGCGCTTTCACGCTTGAAGCGGCGAAGTGCGCTATCCAAAGACTCGTTTTTCTTGACTCGAATTTCTGCCATTTGTCTTCCCTCCCTCCGCTAAAACCGTGGGACGCCTGAGTCGAACGTACGAACAGACTGTCACACTTCATTATAGGATAGATGACTAAAGAAGGTCAACCTTTAGTTCAATTTTATTCGTAAAAACCGGACAAAAGGTGATAATGGATGTGGAAAACCTCTTGTCCACCCTCTTTACCACAGTTGTTAATCAGGCGAAAACCTGGCAGTTCCAGCTTTTTCGCCAAGAGTTGTGCTACATGGTGGATATGCCCGATCAGCGGCAGGTCCTCGGCACTTACATCCATAAGCGTGGGAATTGGCTTACGCGGGATAATCAACAAGTGAACGCGTGCTTTTGGTGCAATATCGTGGATGACGATGACTTGCTCATCCTCATACTCGATACGAGCAGGAATTTCACCGTCCATGATTTTGGTAAAAATACTTTTTTCCATGGGAGACTCCTTTCTTCCTCTGTATGTGGATAGTTATGTATGTAAGAATTGATCCTATCACATTCCCTCACTTTTGTCTTGCGGCACTACCTGACGCATGGTAGCATGACTTCGAGGTTGAAACAGGATAACAAGAAAAAGGAGTTCGTGCAGATGAAACCAATTGCACTGGATCAGGCAGCAATCAACGCAGAAGGGATTTTGCTCGCTGGTTCCCCAGGGCTTGCCTTGTCATCCGTTCACTTTGATACCCGCGAGCTGACTGCGGGATCTTTGTTTGTAGCGCTGACAGGCGGCGCACGGGATGGACATGATTTTTTGTTACAAGCAGCTGAACAAGGAGCTGTAGCTGCACTCGTTTCGAATCAGGAGAAGATTCCTGCGAACTTGCCAAATGATTTTGGGCTAATTCTCGTCAATGATACACTGCGTGGCTTTCAAAAGCTGGCTGCCGCTTATCGGAAAAGCTTTTCGTTCCCTCGCATCGCCATTACAGGAAGTATCGGGAAAACAACCGTAAAGGACATAGTGGCACACGTACTTGCGAGCCGTTCGCCCGTATACAAGACGTATAAAAACTTCAACAACCACATCGGTGTACCTTTGTCGTTATTGCAGATGGAAGAACAACATCATGCTGCTGTACTAGAGCTCGGGATGAACCACGCTGGGGAAATCGATCTGCTCGCATCGCTGGTCCAGCCAGATATTAGCGTGATTACCTTTATCGGGGAATCCCATATTGAGTATTTTGGTACGCGTGAAAAAATTGCTCTCGCAAAGGCGGAGCTGCTTCCTCATACCGCTCTTGACGGACTCGTGCTGCTCAACAAGGATTCGGAGTATCTACGGATGATAGCCCATCTGTATCCAGGTGAACTCCTATACTACTCTGTTAATGAGAAGGCGGATATTTGGGCGGAGCAAATCGAAACGGTTGAAGGTGGGACTCGTTTCAAAGTATGCTTTGCCTCCGGGGAGGAGTTCGAGGCATTCCTGCCGTTGCATGGCCGCCACAGTGTCCTGAATGCACTGCCTGCTGTCGCGATTGCCAAGAGGCTGGGAATGGATACTGAACAAATCACACACGCCTTGTCCACCGTTCAGCTCTCCGCCATGCGGTTTGAGCAAATGAACTCCAAGCACGGTGCTGTGTATATCAGTGATGCGTATAATGCCAGCCCCGTCTCCATGGAGGCTGCTGTACGGACGTTTGCTGAGCTGTACTCTGAGCGCGCAAGAGTCATCGTGTTAGGTGACATGTATGAGCTCGGTCCAGATAGCGGGGCTATGCACGCGGGCGTAGGAGCCTCGATTCAAGACATCGCTGAGAGATTCAAGCTGCTCGTGACAGTCGGTGAGGATACACGCCATCTCCACGATGCTTACACGGGGAACAAGCTGCATTTTGCCACAAAAGCAGAGGCACTGGTTGCTCTACTGCCTTTGCGGGATGAGAAGCATGCATTTTTGTTCAAAGCCTCCAAAGGTATGTCCTTATGGACGCTTATTACTGATCTGGAAGATCACGAATAATAGAAAAAGAACAGCCGCCTCTCGTATCATACGGGAGACGGCTTCTTTATTTAGTGATTGTCATTCCAAAGACGTTCTACCTGAATCAATTGATCTTCCTCAAAGCTTAGTTTATAAATATCGGGCATCGAGGTCTTTTTCCAAAAGGAGAAATCGTACGATGGATCGTAATGATTCATGATGATCGTCATGATGTTTCCATGGATGCCAATCGCGACTTTTTTGCCTCGATGGTGATCCAAAACTTCCTGCAAGGCAGCGAGTCCTCTTTCCCCCGCTACCGCATTCGATTCTCCCCCTGCGAAAGCGAACTCACGATTTGCAAATACATGCTCGACAGCCTGTACAAAATGCTCAAAGCACTCTACCCAAGCCCCTAATTCGCGCTCGCGAAAATCCGGTTCCAGCTTGATTTCCCGATTCGCTTGCTTCGCCGTAGTTTCAATTGTCTGGATGGCTCTTGCATAAGGGCTGGAGACAAACACGTCAATTTGTTCCCCTTGCAAGATTTCTGCTACACATTGCGCATCTTGCCAGCCCTTTTCAGACAACCCGCGTGTTTTCTCCTGATCCTGAATGTACGGAGATTCTGCGTGGCGGATCATATACACATGTGTGAGCATCCTTGCACCTCTTCCGTTTTGACGGATTTCGATTGAGCAATCATCGCAGTTCAATAACATTGTTGGAAGGACCCAACTTTTCAGGCGGAAAAGCGCTATAGTGGATCGATGCGAGATCAGCTACATAGTACGACTTCCCGTCCTTTGCCCAGCCGATGATACGATGATTGTCACTTAAGTGATAATAGCCAGGCATTCCCTTGTCAGGAGAGCCGAATGAATAACCGCATTTCGTGACCTGCTTGCATGATTGAATGTACATATAGGAATCTTGAGAATTGGAAGTACGAGAGTGTTGTTCTACTGCCATCTGACTTCCTGATGGCGACCAAACAATCTTGTCCAAGTAGCTCTCAGTGAACACGGAATCCTTCAAATTGACTTTTTTCCCTGTCTGCAAATCCAGCATGTATTCTTCTGTAGTGGTTCGCATGTAACGGTACTTCATATCGTTGGAGTAAGAAGGGAATGCCGTCATTTGGTGATCGTATTTCAGACCAGTCGGTAAGTCTAACTCCTTGATTGCGGTTTGCGTTTTGTAAAATAGCTTTTTTGAAGTCGGCACCCAGTAATACATTTCTTCTTCCGTTCCACTTGGCCATTCATACTGGTCATTCTTTTTCATTTTGAGTGTAGGCAGGTGCTGCAAGATCAGGTGACCGCTTGCTTTGGAATTGGAAGAGAGCATGTCCATCCGGGTGAACACCATGTACTGTTCATCCGGTGAAACGGAAAAATCAAGGACAGGATACTGAGCTGCTGCCGGAACGAGTACCGTTTTTTTGCCGTCGGGCAGATTGAGCTTCACAATACCGCCATTTTCACGAATGTAGAGCGCGTCCTGCTTCGGTGACCATTTGCCATAGCCGGATAGCTGCGTCATCTTTTTTGTTTGCATATCGTACAAGTACGGTATGGTTCGGTCTGTCTTCCCATATCCGATCCGCTCACCGTATACAAACCTGCCCGATGGCGACATGCTCGCCCGGTGGATCAAGGGCATGTTCGTAACGGTTTTTGTCACTTTTCCATCTACCGTTACTTGATAGATGACGACCGGCTCTGGCTTACGAGGGTCTGCCTTCGCAGGAGCAGCGGCATTGATTTGTCCAGGTACAAGGATGCCCAGCAAGGAAATCAGCAGGCATGAGAGCAATAAGAACTTTTTCATCAAGGGTCCTCCCGAATAAGTTATCAATAACGTAGACGCTCGCTAGAAGCACTTGGTTTCTTTTTACACGAAAAAAAGGGCGGAAGCACCCCTGCGCCTCCGACCTTTTTCACTTACGCACGAACCATCATTGCCTTCCGCAACCACTCTACCTCTTCAGCTAATACACGCTGTGGACTCTGACCAAACCATTCAATAGATGCAAAATAATCCGTTTCCGCAATCTTTTCTAAAATAGGCCCATAATCTACAACACCTTCACCGAGCAGTACCATTCCCTCACGATCGCCGTTAGGGGCATATACATTATGTGGAGCGAATACGGGCAGATGATTCGGTGAGGAAATATTTTTCAAATGATAATGAGCTACCCACGGTCTCAATTGCTCGTACGCGTCGATTGGATCAGCACCTGATTCCCAGACATGAAGAAAATCAAGATTAACTTTTAGTGCAGGATGATTGACTTCCTGCAACAAAGCAAGTGTAGAACTCATAGAATCCGTGAGCGTGTTTGGATGTGTTTCGACCAAAAGCTGAATCCCGTGCTCTTGACACATCTTACATAAGATTTGCAGATGATGCACATAGCGCGCCCGCTCTTCTGGCCCAACTTCTTGACTCGCCTTCTGCCCAGCAAACGTCCTGATTTGCTTTACATGTAGCCATTTCGCCAGTGAAATGAGTCTTTTTGCTTTTTCCAGTGTACGCTGAAAACCAGATGAAGTAGCAATATCCAAATAATCACTAAGCATGGAGATACTCATGCCTTGATCCCTGACCAACTTTACCTGCTCCTCCATCTCTAATCGATCATGATCGTACAGATGTTGGGCGTGGGTTCCCCATAACTCGATTCCATCAAAATGATGACGATGAGCAAACTGGACAATTTGTGCTAACGAAATTAACTGGTGGCGAAAAGTGATTGTGCACAATGAGAGTTTCATTTGACTTTACCTCCACCCTTTTTCGTCTACAGTGACGAGACTTTTATCCATTTGGGTCCACAAAACAAACTGACGCTCCAACTCTTTTTTCACTTCAAGTTCAATCAGATCAATCTCTTCTAACGCTTCGATAATCGGAGGTAACAACGCCATATTCTTGGTCATCGCCATTTTGACTGACAAGTACTGAGCTGTCGTAAACCCTTGGTAGATGTCCTCCACTTTATAGGCGATGCGCAAAAACTCATCACGATGGTATTGCAAATAATCTTGCAGATATAGGAATGCATACTCGTAGCTGTATTTACGGATCGCAATCACTTTCACCTGAGTCACTGCCGCAAGCAACATGTCCAAGTTGTATCCATTGCGTCCTTCTGCCATATCTGTAATCAATTGCTTCAGTTCAAGGGTAAATGGATTATGATCACGCTTGAGTGCGTCGTAGAAATAGTCGTGGATCATTTCATAGGTTGGTTCTTTAATTTCACTCGCATCCACCATCAAGCCGCCACCAAACGGATTTTCCAAGAAGGCTTTGATCACTGTCTCCTTCTTCACATTGCCCTCCCAACGAAAATCCGGGTCAAACATAAACCACTCATCCTCATTCTCCGTCTTGGAAATCATCAAAAAATGCGGGAATGGCTTCAACGCAAATTTATTATCTCGCTCTGGAACCAGTGACATGTCTATCTGAACAAGGACAAACTGATCCTCGGTACGCTTATCAATGAGCTCTAAGAACATGTCCAGATTGGAGGCTTTATCTTGGGAATGATCATACCATTCTGTTACTTTCGCTCGGAAAAGTCGTTCATATCCCTTGATAATCTCCTCATGGTTATCAATGTAATAGGTGACCACGCCTTGATCCGTTATGGAGTACTCGGCATCCCAAATGCCAAAATAATAGGGACGATAATCAATCTTTGTGCGGCGCTTAATCACTTCGCATAGGCATGAAATAATGCAATGGACCTTAACCATTCTGTATCCCCCACTCGGTGTTTGTATAGACGCTAATTCGATACATGCTGCGGTTCTAGCTGTTCAACAAAAGTAAGGAGTGATCCAACCGTTTGGAAGATTCGTGGATCTAACTCGTGAGCAGGAACTACCAAATGCAAATCTTCCTCGATATAAACAATCAGTTGCAATAGCATAATCGAATCAATATGTAGATCCTCATTCAATCGCATGGATTCCTTTAGTGGGAGGATATGCGATAATTTTAATTTTTCGGTCATGATCGTATGGATTTGCTCGATTCTTTCTGTTCGTGTCATTTGCTGATCGTCTCCATTTCTAATAATCGACGGCTGATTTTTCCTGTGGCTGTCTTAGGAATGCTCGTCACACATTGGATTTCGAATGGGACTTTATAGCCTGGCAAACGATCTTGGCACCATTCCCTGATTTGTTCAGGAGTAGTTCCTCCCTCGGTAATAACCTGCGCCTTTACAATTTCCCCCATGACCGGATGACGCCCACGATACACAACCACTTCTTTCGTCCCACTCATTTTCAAAATGACGTCCTCGACCTCCAAAGGAAATACCTTTAAGCCAGAAACGTTAATCACATCATCCATCCTGGATACAAATTGAATATGTCCTTCTTCTGTCCAGAAACCTAAATCCTGCGTCGCTATTTCGTTCTGTCCGCTCCAAATCTTTATTTCACCGGGTTGTTCTTCCTTTTCACCTGCTGTCATTGTTACATGGGACAGGGGAACACCCAGATCTGTATGCGACCGCATTTGTTTACTCATACTGACGCACCCCGCCTCGGAGCATCCATATTGTTGCATCAAGGTGTCGCTCATGCCTTGCAGCTTTAGAAACAAGCCTTCTGGCATCGGAGCTCCAGATGTCATTAACCGGTGAAAGCGTACCTGTTCTCGTGTAAAGCTTGATAGGATGTGATAAAAGACTGGCAGACCATACACAATATGCCGGGGAGTACCTTGAATCACTTGCAAAGCAAACTTCGGATTTTTGTGCGTTACAATCGAAGGCTTGCTTCCCCGCTCCAGTGCTGCCAAAACTCCACATATCAATCCATACGAATGTGTCACCGATGCCAGCACAATCGGGATTAATGCTTCCTCTCCCTGAAACAACTGGTTGTAGGCATGAATTTCTGTTTGGATATCATCCCAGCTTCTCCCGATCAGCTTCGCGTCGCCTGTAGTACCTGAGCTATATTGGTAGAGCGATGGTTTCTCACTCTGTTGTTTATCCGTGATGGACAAGAAGTGCTTTGTCTCCTGATAAACAAGCCCATAACATCTTGCTTTCACTGCCATCTGATAGGCTGTTTCCATCGGAGTTTCTCCGTGAATTAACAGCACGGAGGCATTATGCTCACGTAAATATTGAACAAGACTAATCACGTCAAGTGGGTCAGCTATACAGACGGCGTACCTCTTTCCTTCCGGCTGTCGAAAATGATCCATGCTTTCGAATCCTTGCTTATGTCTCTCCATCTCATGCACAGAAATCTCATTTTGATTCACAATGAACATGCTAGTAACCTCCCACAGCCATGGAATGAAGCCTTTTTCTTGCCTCGAACAAAGGATTGGGAACTTCATGTAAATGATAGTTCTCGCTTGTTGTATATAGCTTTTTCTTGGTCAATTTCTCTACCTGCACGCTTGGAACAAACAGATCAAATCGCGTAAATCGCTCCGCCAATTCCGGGAATCGTTGCTGATGACCCTCCAATACCTTAACGGCCATCTCCCAGAATTGCTCTTCGGTATATCCGTAGTGTTCCTCTAATAGCCGTGCTAATTGGCCCAGATTGATCAGAAATAAAGTCTCCAAAGTCAAATCTCTGACTGTCGATGTTTCATTCATGTGAAACATCACATCATCGGGCTTCGTTGCGTAATATTCATGCACTTCCGCAAAGTTCGGGCATTTGTCTGGCTCACTCAAGAACGGTTGGCAAAAAATCAAATCTTCATGAAAATCCTTCAATGCGACCCGAGAAGGTACACCCTCCCGATGCACCAAGATCATATTCTGTGCGTGGGTTTCCATGGCAATTCCGTGTTTCACAAGAATATGAACGACTGGCAATACACTGCTTTCCAATAATCGTGCAAGCCAATTCTCTAGCCCTTGTTCACGAATCCAACGATCAATGAATGGCACCCCATCCACCTCTACAGCCGCTAATACGTTATAAGGAACCGCCTCTTCTCCCGCTTCGAGATGCGGGATGAGACTTTCTCTCCACATGCACCCAATTACCCCGAATGTAACCATTTCCATCAGTTCAGAAGCAGGGGGAGGATCGTATGCCACTGCCGCAAACTCTTGAAGCATGATCACCTTTTGCACGTCTCGTAAATACGAATCTGCATCCGTAATCTCCTTGAGCCACCTCGAAACAATGGGGGCACTTGCCAATGAATGGGGAGTAAGATGACGTGGCGCTGAAGTATTCACTACGTTGATCGAGAGTTTCAGATACGGTTTATGCGGATTACTTTTGTTAGCAAAGGTGCGGATGGATTGTTGTGGACGATGACCATCAGAGCCTACGCCTAGCACAATGATCTCTTTGCGATGGATATCGTCCAGGAATCCAGGCACGATATGATTACGCCACTGCCAAGGATGGACAGGCACGAAGGCATACTGATCAGGAGCGCATCCATGATTGATGATGATTTGTTGAAACACTTCTTTTTGTTCCTGGCCTATTTCTTCCAAAAGAAGGTCTTCGAAATTTCTGTCTTGATCAATGGACACTTGAGAATATTGCTTATGTATCGCTAACCAAAGAAAATGAACTTCCTGCTTAAATTCAGGACCATAGGCAAAATGATCTACGTAGGTAAATCCAACACGTGATTTATAGCTAGGATGGTAAGGGTGACCGTCCATCAGATCACCTTCCAGCTCATCGTACGATTTGCCCTGCATCCGAATATCATTTTGTACCCGATAGTATTGGGACAATGTATCCTTTAACAACGTTTGTTCCAAATCATTGGAAAATAGCTTCAGTCTTTGTTCATCTACGGTATTCATTCGGAAGACTTCCACTAAAAAACGAGTGAGAGATATCGCTTCGGATTCTTTCTGTGCAACTCCGCTTTGATCATAAACAACACGAGTAACAGGGTCCTTCCCTAAACGAACAAGCCCAAAACTCGCACTCCTCCGCCCTTGACAGCGATAGCGAACAGGCAGATCCCCCTCATCAAGCCCATGTAGGATGTAAATCGTCTCTTCACCCTCTTGGATGGTCTCAGGAATCAAAATCCCCTCATATAACAAAGACTCGATACATTGTCGAAACACCCTTCTTCTCACCTGCACATACTGTGTCGAGTGAAGTGCCTCTTCAATCGAGAAATCTTGTTTTGTCAACTCCATACCTTATCCTCCAAATCTCTTCAAGCTAGATGCTAGTAAGCTATCCAAAAGCATGCAGCTCAGCCTTTTCGGTCTGCTTTACTTTTGCTAAAGGATTATCTATGTAAACAAAAACAGATGATCTCTCTTCCGGTTGGGTTAATTCATCCAGATCATAGAAGCGCGTGAGCAGATTCGCCTTACACGGAAGCTGTTCGCGAGTAAGTAGATTCTCCAGAAACTTCGACGCCTCTCGATTCATAGGTAAAAACTCCGTCAAAACCTCATGCATCTCTGCCAATAAGATTTGTTCATCAATTAATCCTTCCGTTCCAAATCCGTTAATGAGTCCAAACATATGGTTAAAAATCATATAATAGGTGATGCGCTCGTCTACAAGATGGTCTTTGTAAATGTTTCTACTCGCCTTGCCAATCCCAGGTAATTCTGTCTCTAATACTTCTTGCATCGATTCTGAGAAATAGTAGCCTTGATTATCACGATAAAAGAACTGCTCGGGGTATCCGTCTTTCAGAGTGACAACACTATTCTGTTGATGGGCTTCCAAGCCGATTCCGTACTTTAGATAGAGCCATACCATTGGCTTCAATGAAATATCTACATACCGCTTAAACCATTCCAAACTAACTACTTCCAGTGCCTTCCCTTCTTTTTGTGCCAGATGGTGAATGATTGTTGCCAACCTACTCTTGTATCCAGGAAGTGGATCTTGTACGAGTGCAGCGATTTGCGTGACCTGACGAGCATGACTCCCCATAAAGGGATTATCACGCAGGATTACTTCAAATCCCGTTTCTTCCGCCTGATCCAACGTGATCGTGATGTAAGCCGGATCAGAGATAAAGCCAAAGCCCGGATACTTGCGACTTACTTCACCAATCCCTGTTTCAAAAAGTTGTTTCGCCTCTAAACCAATCTCCATCTCACTTAACTTGTTGATCCGTAAAGAATTCGTAACTTTGATTGGGACGGACAGCTTGAGCATATATTTTTTTTCAGGATGATAAACCGTTCTAAGAGAGGATGTTGCCATATACTCCTCACCTGCTGGACCCAGATAAAGAAGCAACCCTTTCTCGATCAAGGATTGTATGGCTACCTGTTCTAGCAACCATTCTGCTTGAAGCGGATGAATCGGGACGATTGAAAATGATGGATCGACATCAGATATCGAAGGAAACTCACCCTTCAGTAATTGCGTAGTGGATTCTTTTAGCCCAGATTTTTCGTGAACAATCGACGGATGGGCAGCAAACAAGTGAAGCTGAAACTTCCCGCAACACTCCGGTGCATACAACGCTTGCTTGGCCTCAGGAATTCCTTGTTGACTCTTCGGGGTTGGATGGAACAAATGACCGAATAAAAGCGCCTGCTCTGCTTCGATGAAGCTTTGTTCCACTCCATATAAAATCTCCGCATTACTTTGGCGAGTCCGAACAAATTTCTCAATGCTTTGGCAGCTTTGAATCATGCGCAAGACTAATTCATCTGGAACTGCATTTTCCCCATGCTGAAGCGTTAGTTCTTTAATCAAAAGAACCGCTAATGTCAAATAGTCCGCCTGAACGAAACGAGTACAGTCACCACTTCGGTAGCAAGCTGGATAATGAAACAAATGCCTGCCTGTCACCGAATGATATTTGACACCGACATAGAGGGAAATCCCCTGCTGCGGGAGTTCACAATGAAGGTACGTACCAGTTGTACTCGGCTGTATGATTTTCGTTAGCTGCTTCGTAATCTCGTCTTTCCGATTGATCCACTCGCCCTTACCTGTTTCTCGGAGATAACAATTGAGAAAGCTCTGCATCGTTGCATGCTCTGCGATATGCTTGACTACGAACATGTTACCTCTCCTCTTGCTTGATCCAATTTTTTTCAAGCATTGTGACTTACATAACTGGTAAAACGTCCCATCTATAATGTAAACGATTATCATTCTCATTTCAAGTGATAATATTTAGCTTGTACAGTTAAGAGAGATAGTCTGACAGAAATTAGTTCCATCATCCTACACAAAAAGAAAAAAGATGCCGATTCATCAGCATCTTTTTTCTCATGATTAATCCAACTCTTCCGCATCTACGACGTTGCGACCTTTGTCCGCATGTCGCTCGATAGCGAGTTGCACCAGACGATCGATCAGCTCGCTGTAGCTCACACCCGCTGCTTGGAAGAGCATTGGATACATGCTAAACGGCGTAAAGCCTGGCATCGTATTCACTTCGTTGATATAGAGTTTGTCGTTTTTCTCATCCCAGAAAAAGTCTACTCGGGAAAGGCCAGAGCCATCGAGTGCTTGGAATGCCTGCTTGGCTATTTCCGCGATTTGTTCGGATACATGCTCGGGAACGATGGCAGGAATGGAAAGCTCTGTTCCCGCCCCCTTGTACTTGGCTTCGTAATCGTAAAATTCTTTAGCAGCAATGACTTCCCCAACGACAGAAGTCATCAGCTCTTCATTCCCCAAAACACCAATTTCCAACTCACGGACTTGAACGAACTCTTCTACAATTAATCGGCGGTCGAATTTGGCAGCTACCTCTAATGCGTACTTGAGTTCCTCACGATTTTTCGCTTTATTAATCCCTACGCTGGAGCCCATATTCGCCGGTTTGACGAAACACGGGTAGCCGAGTTCACGCTCGATCCGATCCATGACATTGTCCTGGCCTTTTTCCCATTGAGAACGCAGCAAGCCTACATATTTCACTTGCGGAAGTCCAGCCTGTGCAAAGACGGTCTTCATCATCCATTTATCCATTCCGACAGCGGAAGCCATTACTCCGGTTCCCACGTACGGGATATTCGCCAATTCCAACAATCCTTGAATCGTCCCATCTTCGCCAAATGGTCCGTGAACCACAGGGAAAACAACATCCATTTGCTCATTCATGGCAAACAACGATCCTTGCTTGCTTGTTACTGCCAGCTCTTGCCCTGTCTCTGTTGCCTCGTTAATAACTGATGTTTTTGCCGATAAGCGCAACGCTTCGATCTTATCCGGCAATTGACCTGCCAGTGTTTCTCCAGTCACCCAAGAGCCATCCAATTGAACGTACACAGGTGTTACCTCATATTTATTTGCATCCACGGCCTGCATAATGGACATGGCCGTACGCAATGAAACTTCATGCTCTGAGGATTTTCCTCCATAAATAATGCCCAGTCGAATTTTTTGATTCCCCATCTGTGTCATGCTCCTTTCCCCTCCGTACGAAACCCGGAGAGTCTACCCAGTTTCTACTCTCTCCTATGCTATGCAAAAGCCCAACATCTGCTCTATTTACCGGGCCGAGCCCGTCATTTAGCATACACAAACCAAACGCCAAAAACAAGAGAAGCAAGTATCACCTGCTCACGTTTTTTCTCATACCATATAAATAAAATTCCTGTCATGGAGCTATTTTTTGGAGGGATTTCCATGAGAGATTATTTACTGTACTGCACGTACTGCTCTTCTTACACTTTATTGCACAGCTATGATAAGGACAGCGGTTCTTTCTTGGGGGAATATTCCCTGCTGCATAATAACTACACCCGCGACCCAATCGTCTTGAACAAATTTCTCCTTGCCCATCTCGGTCACACCATCCGTACCATTCCCTCTAAGACGGATGACTACCGCCATATCATCTGCAATGCGTCACATTTTTTGGAGGATGATATTGACAAGTACGTGGAGGAAAGTCAGCAGCGGGCTAAATTCAAGGAGCGTGATCGGAAAAGCGAACGCGAAATTGGTCAGGTACAGCTATATCTGGTCGAGCATCTTTTGACCCACGAGCTTCAGAACTTAAGCCAGGCCCGTGCTTCTACCCCCGCCGAAGGACAAGTCTTTTTAGGCAAGGAACTCGGGTTCAAGCAGGCTCTCGATCTCGTCAGGCGTGTAAAAAATGACAAGCAATTGTCATGAGCACTTATTTCTTTATTCGAAATGATTCACATTCTTTTGCAACTCTTTCCGCTCGTCGCGCGTATAAAAAGAGAGACGATACAAGCGGGGGGAAAGAACATGTTTGAATACAAATTCGTCCGAGTTGAGCTGTCCTCTTTTCGACGCCAACCAAAAGAAGATTATCAGACCGTTGTCCACGAGCACGCCAAGGAAGGCTGGCGTTTGGTGCAAATCTTTGCTCCAAGCATCGGGGGCGACGGTTTGGCCAAATACTTCGAATTGATTTTTGAAAAACCAAAGTCTTAAATGAGACTGAAGCCGAACAGAAAAACAGCGCCGTATGAAAGCGGACGCTGTTTTTCTTTTTCTCTATCGACGATCTCTTACTTCAAAGATGGCAAATTTCAAGTAATGAGCCTCATCAGCCCCACTGATTTGCGGATGATCCTTGCCCGCGCCTCGCCATTCAATCAGGCGCAATATCTTTTTCGCATCGATCGCTGCTTCTTGGATCGTTTGCAGGAACAGCTCAGGTGACATATGGTACGAGCAAGACGCGGTAACGAGAAATCCACCTGGACGGACGAGCTTCATTCCGTTTAAGTTAATGTCTTTGTAACCGCGGCAAGCGCCCTTCACTGCTCCACGGGATTTCGCGAACGCTGGCGGGTCAAGAATGACCACATCCCAGCTCTTGCCTGCCTCTACATTTTCACGCAAGTAATCAAACGCATTAGCCACCACGAAATCAACGCGATGCAAGAAGCCATTGAGTGTAATGTTTCGCTTCGCTGTTTCGATGGCGTGATCGGAAATATCGAGGGCTGTCACTTTTTTCGCACCGTGCTTGCAAGCATTCAGGGTAAAGGAACCAGTATGTGTAAAGCATTCCAATACCTCGGCGCCATCCCAAAACGGATTTTTGACCACTTTACCACGCTTGTCCACAGGCACCTGCTTTGTCTCGCCTTCTGCCTCCATGCTCGACAGGGTTATGCCGTGCTTTTCGCCCCAGCCTTTCATCAATGGCGCAATGGAAGCACGATTTTCCCGTTGATCATAGAAGAAGCCGGTCTTTTGCCCCTCTACGATATCCACATAGTATTTCAAACCGTTTTCTTCGATCAATACCTCACGCGGACACTCTCCGTACAGGACTTCTTTGCCCTGTGTCAGCCCTTCCAGTTCACGGACAGGTACATCATTGCGCAAATAAATACCGGTCGGTGCAAATACCTCTACCAATGCATCCCGAATCCAATCGATGCGCTTCTCCATCCCCAATGAGAGGACTTGGACAACCAATGTGTCTTCGTAGCGGTCGACGATGAGTCCTGGCAAAAAGTCGGCTTCCCCGTAAATGCCGCGGCAAGCTCGTGGGTTGTCGACAAATCGCGTCCGGAATTCTGCCGCCTGCTTGATTTTACGTAAGAAAAAGTCGTAGTCGATCTCTTCCTTTTGGTCGTAACTCAAAATGCGCACGATCATTTGTGAAGCTGGGTTGATGTAGCCCTTTGCCAAAAAATGTCCTTTGTGATTGGTGACCTCGACGATTTCACCTGGTTCTACATCCCCTTGAATTTCTAATACCTCTGATTGAAAAATCCACGGATGTCCTACTTCTAGCCGCTTTTTCCGATGTTGATTCAATAGTACACGTGCCATGCAGCTATTCCTCCTCTTGTCATGCTTGCCCTGGTACAGGCATAGCGTTATAGTAACTTGCTAAAAATGGACAGGGAGGAACGTATCTTGTGATAGTCTCCATCCTCGCCCCTTTTACATTTGGGCTCACGTTTTTTCTTTTCGGTATGTACGCCATGCGCTCCGGCTTTCAAAACCTCGCCGGCAAAAAAATGGAAGAATGGATGGGGCGCTTTACTCGTACCCCACTCCATAGCTTCTGGATTGGTCTCTTCGCTACTTTTGTCTTGCAAAGCTCCAGTGCGGTAACTGTCCTGACGATTGGGCTGACGAACGCAGGCATCATCCAGTTCACGCAAACCGTCGGCATCATTTTGGGAACCAATCTGGGCACGACCGTGACAACGGAGCTGGTTGCGCTCAAGCTCGAGTCCTTTGCCATCCCCATGCTTCTCATCGGAGTAGCTCTATGGCTGATGCCGCGTCGAAACATTCGTTGCATCGGTCTCGTCGTCGCTGGCTTCGGACTGATCTTCCTCGGTATCGATACATTGAAAGTAATGGCGAAGCCTTTGGAGCAGTCTGAGACGTTTCGTTCGCTTTTTCTGGAAAGCAGACATTCCATCTGGATCGGTTTGATAACCGGGATCATTTTCACCGCTCTCATTCATAGCGGTTCCGCTACGACCGTCATCACGATGGGTCTGCTCAGTCATCAAATTCTTTCGATGGAAACGGCACTCGCCATCGTATTGGGCGCGAACGTCGGAACTTGCTTTACCGCTGTCATCGCTGCAATTGGCACGAATACGGCATCCAAACAGGTCGCATGGTGCCATACGCTCTTCAATGTTGCTGGCGCGATTGTTTTTTTACCGTTTCTTTCCCAGCTTGCCCTCGTCAGTGCATTTTTAACGGATAGTCCTGCTATGCAGATCGCTCATTCACAGACGATCTTCAATCTCGTCTGCTCGTTGGTCGCGCTGCCATTCGTCCCGCAGATAGCCCGGTTTATTCAATGGCTAATCCCTGATAAGCGTCGTCCTACTGACCTCACCTTCAGAAAGAAAATGGTATCAAGTAGATGGAAGTAATGACGCCTGCCACGATCATTGCGACACTGGACGCTGCCGTTTGAACAGGAGAAACACGGTTCAGGCTAGCCGTGCCAATGGCGTGTGCACTCGTACCGATGGCGATCCCGATTGCCCAATCATCGGTGATTTTTCCCCATTTGAGAACAGGACGGGCAATCATCACACCGACCATCCCCGTCAGCGCGGTAAAAAAGGCTGCAAGTGCAGGTTCCCCACCTATGGACCGACTCAGCTCCAACGCAATCGGGGTGGTCACAGATTTACTGAGCATGCTTTTGTATACGAGCTCATCTGAACCCAGACACCAATGAACCGCCATAACGACGAAGATCGCAACTGCGCAGCCTGCACATACACCAAGCATAACGCCGCGCCAGATATGAGCAAACTCCTTGATCTGTTTAGCCAGTGGAATAGCGAGTGCCACCGTTGCAGGGCCGAGCCAAAAGGAAATCCACGATCCTCCGGCAGCAAACGCCTCCCAATCACCACTAAACAGCCACCACATGGTCCAAACCAAGATTACAGCCACCAAGAGAGGCTGCAATCGTTGGAATCGAGCGTTGATCATTGTTGCGCCTTTGTACCCTGCTATGGATACCAAAATGGCGAGAAATTGACTAAGCATCCAGAGTCCTCCCCTCTTGCTGCAAGGACGATTCTGATTTTTGTTTATGATACTTCAAATACCATTGCACGACCACGCCAGTCACAAGCATGACCAGCAACGGACCGAGAACCATCGATAGTATGATTGGCAATGGATTTTGCGTGAATACGTTTAAATAGGAAGCAACTCCGACGATGATCGGTACGAAAAAGAGCAACATATGTCGGATCAGAAAAGTACCCGCTTGTTCCACCCAATCCATTCGTATCCATCCCATACACAGTCCCAGTGTTAACAGCAGCATTCCCACCAGGTTCCCGGGCAGGGGAATATGCAGCCATTTGCTCGCAGCTACGCCTACCCCATAAAAAGCCAACAGGATGACGATTCCTTTAACAAATTTCATTTTGCTAATCTCCTCCCCGCTCCCTATCCTCTCTCTATAGGAACATCAGCATGTAGGACGGAAAAAGCCCGGCCTTACCTCGGCCAGGCTTTTCTTTCGTATTAGTATCCGCTGCCTGTTGTTTTTGCTCCAGTTACAATGGAAACACCGGAGCTTGTACCGATACGGCTCGCGCCTGCTTCGATCATCGCAACCGCTGTTTCGCCGTCACGAACGCCACCAGACGCTTTTACGCCTACATTTGGTCCTACGGTTTTACGCATTAGCGCGATATCTTCAACCGTTGCTCCACCTGTTGAAAATCCTGTGGAGGTTTTTACGTAATCAGCACCAGCTTCTACGGAGAGCTTGCATGCAACTACTTTTTCTTCTTCGGTCAAGAGGCAAGTTTCCAGAATCACTTTCAAGAGAATATCGCCAGCAGCTTGCTTCACAGCAGCGATGTCTTTTTTGACAGTTTCCAGGTCGCCAGATTTCAAGGCACCTACGTTCAGTACCATATCTACCTCAGTTGCTCCGTTTGCAATCGCATCGCGGGTTTCGGCTGCTTTGGACTCGATGGTGCTCGCTCCCAGAGGGAATCCGATAACTGTGCACACTTTCACATCGGAGCCTGCCAAGAGTTCAGCAGAGCGTTTTACCCAATAAGGGTTTACGCAAACAGACATGAAGTCGTGCTCTCTTGCTTCAGCACACAGCTTGTCAATCATCTCTTGAGTAGCATCAGGCTTCAACAGCGTGTGGTCAATATATTTGTTCATGTTCATAGAACTACACCTCTATCCCTAAATGTTCGAATGCAAGGCGAAAAATGCTGTCATTGTTTCGGTATCCTCGTTGCAGTTGCAAATCCCATGCTTCCTTTGCAGAATGCCAATGAACATCATTGATTTCTTCTAGCTGCACGGTGATCTCTGTGTTATAGGCTTCCACCAAATAATAATGGACTTCTTTGTCGATGGATTCACCCGTTACCGGATGCGTATACACGTAGGTGATCATATCAAGCTTGGAACCCAAGCGTCCTGCTACGCCTGTTTCTTCTAAAACCTCGCGCAGAGCCGTTTCTTCGATGGTCTCGCCCATCTCCTGCTTCCCTTTTGCGAGTGTTACTTTGCCATAGCGGTCTTCAATCAATAGGAGCATGTACTCTGTGTCTTGCTTCTGGTATACAACGCCTCCTGCCGATATCTCCCTCATATAGCTCGCTCCTTCAGGTAAGGAAGCGCCCCTGTTTCCACTACGCGAACAAAAGTCCCTTTGCAGTATTCCGAGCCTGGTTCATCCAGTCTGACCTTGCAAATCTTGCCGATCATGCTCTCATCGCCAGGGAAGACGACGTTCAGATAGTTGTCCGAATAGCCCATCAGAAGACCGCTATCTGGTGCTTCCTTAAACGGACGCTCCGGAATGACTTCCAGTACATCCCCTACGAATTTCTTGGAGTATGCCAAGGTCAATTCCTGATTGAGCTCCAGAAGCTTCGCTACGCGCTCGTTCTTTTCCTCTTCAGGGATTTGATCCGTCATACGCGCTGCTGGTGTACCTGTACGCATGGAGTACGGGAATACGTGCATCTCGGCAAACCCGATTTTTTTCATAAACTCGTATCCGTTCCAGAATTGCTCTTCGGTCTCACCCGGGAAGCCTACGATGACATCAGTTGTAATCGCTGCTCCTGGCAATGCTTCGCGTACTTTGACCATTCTTTCGTAAAACTCAGCAGTCGTATACTTGCGGCGCATGCGTTTCAACACTTCGTCATCTCCCGCTTGCAGCGGTACATGCAGATGGCGCACGACACGATCGGAATTGTTGATGACCTCAATCACTTCATCGGTGATTTGGCTCGCTTCGATCGAACTAATACGGATTCGCTTGAGGCCTTCGACTTGATGAAGGTCAATCAACAGCTTGGCCAAGTTGTAGTCTTCCAAATCCTCGCCGTATCCACCCGTATGAATCCCAGTCAAAACGATTTCCAGATAGCCCGCTTCCACCAGCTTTTGAGCCTGTTCAACGACGCTTTCCGGTTTGCGGGAACGCATCAGACCGCGCGCCCAAGGAATAATACAAAACGTACAAAAGTTGTTGCAGCCCTCTTGAATCTTGAGTGAAGCACGTGTGCGATCCGTAAAGTTAGGAACATCAAGCTCTTCGAACTCGCGAGCTTTCATAATGTTACCTACTGCGTTGATCGGCGTGCGTTCTGCACGAATTTGATCCACGTACTCGATCAGCTTCTCGCGCCCTTGTGTACCAACTACGATATCTACACCAGGAATTTGCGCAATCTCACTTGGAGAGGTTTGCGCATAGCAGCCAGTTACAGCTACGATCGCCTCAGGATTACGGCGAATCGCACGACGAATCACTTGGCGGCTCTTCTTATCTCCCGTGTTCGTAACCGTACAAGTATTAATGACGTAAACATCTGCATCATCTTGTTCAAAGTCAACTCTCTCGTAGCCGTCTGCCTTGAACAATTGCCAGATGGCCTCTGTTTCATAGCTGTTTACTTTGCAGCCCAATGTATGAAAAGCAACGGTAGACATTGCCATTCCTCCTTTTCCGTGAAAAACGTCTCGACGTTTTTCATAAAAGTGGATGCGACCGCTTGCGGTCAACGAAACGGTCATGACCGCTTCGTTCCTGCTCATCCTTTGCGAAGTGATGAAGCCTTTCGTTCAAACTGATAGGAAGCGCAGGCCAAAACGTACTGGCTTGCCGTTTCCGTGCGCAAAATGCGTGGGCCAAGGGAAACTGTCAGGAACCCTTTGCTCTCTGCTTGAGCCACTTCCTCAGGAGAGAAGCCTCCCTCCGGTCCAACGAGAACGAGAAGGGAATTACCCGCAGTCATCTCTTCTAGCACTTGATGAATCGTGGTACTGCCTTCTTTTTCATAGGCAATGGCACAATGCGTATACGACTGGCCAGCCTGAAGTATCTCCCGAAATGAAACAGGAGATAAAAGCTCTGGCAAAACAGCACGATGAGACTGTTCAGCAGCCTCCTTGACAATTTTGCGCCAACGCTCCAGTTTTTTCGCTTCTTTTTTTGCGTCCAGCTTTACAATGGTTCGCTCAGAAGAAAACGGGAAAAAAGAGTACGCCCCAAGTTCCGTCCCCTTTTGCAAAATCCACTCCAGCTTCTCGCCTTTTGGAAGCCCTTGACCAATTGTGACCCGGATCGGCAGTTCTCGTTCTTCTTGGAGCATTTCCATTACTTCTGCCCGTACTTCCTTGGCAGAAAGATAGACAAGCTTGGCCCGTGCCGACCTGCCCGCTCCATCAGAAACGATGATTTCTTCGCCTTCCCTGGCACGCATTACATTTACGATATGGTGTACATCGTCTCCGACAATCGTTAGCTCATTCTCAGTAAAGGAATGTGGCTCGACAAAATATCGTTGCATCTCGCCAACCCCACTATTCTATCGTTTTTTTGCTACAATTGCTACCCAGTCATCGATGAAAATGGTTTCCACGACCTCAAGACCCGAAGCCGCCAATGCCGCTTTTACATCCGCTTCACGTGCAGCAATAATACCTGACGAGATAAAGGTGCCACCTGGCTTTAACACGCGGAATACATCGTCGGTGAAACGCACGATGACTTCTGCCAAAATGTTCGCCACGACCACTTCCACCTGCTCCTCGATGCCGTCGAGCAAGTTGTTTTGTCTCACGTTGATATGCTCATGCACGCCATTCAGTTCGGTATTGGCCTGTGCGGAGCGTACAGCAACTTCATCCAAGTCCATCGCCAGCACATCTTTTGCTCCGAGCTTGATAGCTGCAATACTTAAAATAGCTGTGCCTGTCCCAACATCATACACTTGATCACCTTTTGCCAGATACTTCTCAAGTGCACGCAGACAAAGGATGGTCGTCGGATGTGTACCTGTACCAAATGCCATACCTGGGTCCATCTCGATAATGATCTCATCTGGATGCTTCGGCTCATACTCTTCCCATACTGGCTTGATGGTCATGCGATCAGACACATGGACTGGTTTGTAATATTTTTTCCAGGCGTGGGCCCATTCATCTTCGTGGACATCGTTTACGGCAATCGATGCCTTGCCGATATCCAGACCGTACTCGATCAACTGCGCCAATTGCTCTTTCAGCTCTTCTACAACGTCAAGCAGCTCGCTGCTGTCAACCGGCAGGTATGCTTTAACGAATACGCCCTCGGCCGGAAAATCATCAGGAGAAAGCTGGTAGATTTCGCCAAAGGGGGTATCCCACTCACGATAAAGCACCTCCGGGTCTTCAATTACGACACCATTGGCACCCAATTCATACAAGAGGCTTGACACCGCCTCCGTAGCCTCCGCTGTAGTATGGATACTGATTTCTGACCATTTCACGAATCTACCACTCCCCACATAAGCTCCCAATCGGGCTTTTCATTTAATCGACTTCGCTACATGAAACTTTAGGCAAAAAGCGGACAAAACCGCGACGGATTACTCGCCGCGGAATGCCCGTTTCATTTTTTCGAAAAAGCTTTCGTCTTCTCCCCCATGCTGTCCTGGCTTTTCTCCAGACAGTTCGGCGAGCTCACGCAACAATTCCTTTTGTTTATCACTCAGCTTGGTCGGTGTAATGACGCGCACTTTCACATGCTGATCACCGCGGCCGTTCCCACGCAAATGCGGAACACCTTTACCACGCAAGCGGAAGAATGTCTCTGTTTGGGTACCTGTCGGGATCTTCAACTTCACGCGACCATCGACAGTCGGCACTTCAATCTCATCTCCAAGTGCTGCCTGGGCGTAAGTAAGCGGAACCTCACAGTAAATATCATTTCCTTCACGCTCAAAAAACTCATGACTCTTCACACGCAATACGACGTACAAATCTCCAGGAGGTCCACCGTTTGCGCCCGGTTCGCCCTCGCCTGTTACACGCAATTGTGCTCCATCGTCCACACCCGCAGGGATGTTGAGATGAATTTTGCGGCGTACCTTGACACGTCCACTGCCACGGCAAGTTGAACATTTTTCTTTGACGACTTTCCCTTTGCCTTCGCAAGTCGAGCAAACACGGCGATTGACGATTCGGCCGAATGGCGTGTTCGCCACCACTTCTTGCTGTCCTGTACCACTACAAGTCTTACATGTATCTACTCCGGAACCAGGCTTCGCGCCAGAACCAAGGCACGTATCGCATTCTGCTTCCTTTGGAATTTCCACGTCAGTTTCTTTTCCAAAAATCGCGTCGATAAAGTCAATGCTTAGGCCAAATTGCAGGTCCGATCCTTTGCGTGGAGCATTTGGATTCGAACGTCTGCCGCCACCACCGAAGAACATATCAAAAATATCTCCGAAGCCGCCCATGCCTGATCCATCAAAACCTCCGCCACCAAAGCCCTGATTTGGGTCTTGGTGACCAAAACGGTCATACTGCGCACGTTTTTGTGGCTCGGACAGGATGTCGTACGCATCCTTTACTTCTTTGAACTTTTCTTCCGCGTCAGCCTCTTTATTTACATCGGGATGGTACTGGCGTGCCAGCTTGCGATACGCTTTTTTGATTTCATCAGCGTCCGCGTCCTTTGCTACGCCCAGAACCTCGTATAAATCACGTTTCATCTCCTACATCACTCCCATGACAGTCAACTGTTATCATAGCATGTGACAGACCTGAAAAAAAGTCAAAGTCAGCATTCCGTGACTTTGACTTTCATGGGTCACATCGTGGGAAGCGAGGGGAGATATCTCTCCCCTCACAGTTCCAGCGTGTTACTTTTTATCGTCTACCACTTCGTAGTCAGCATCAACGACATTGTCTTTCTTCGGCTCTTGACCTTCAGCGCCGCCTTGTGCTGCTTGCGCTTGAGCAGCCTGCTCATAAAGCTTCACGGAAATTTGTTGGATGATCTCGGACAGTTCATCTTTCGCTGTCTTGATCTCTTCGAAGTTGCCGCCTTCCAGAGCCGCTTTCACTTTATCTTTCGCAGTGTTAGCGCGATCGATTTCAGCTTGGTCGATCTTGCCTTCTACTTCTTTCAGTGTTTTCTCAGTCGTGAATACGAGTTGGTCAGCTTCGTTGCGAACTTCTACTTGCTCTTTGCGTTGTTTGTCCGCTTCTGCATTCAATTCAGCATCTTTTACCATGCGATCGATATCATCGTCGGACAGACCGGAGTTAGAAGTGATCGTGATACGTTGCTCTTTACCTGTACCCAGGTCTTTTGCACGTACGTTTACGATACCGTTCGCGTCAATATCGAAGGATACTTCGATTTGCGGGATACCGCGTGGCGCTGGCGGGATATCGGACAAGTTGAAGCGTCCGAGCGATTTGTTGTCGCCCGCCATTTGACGCTCCCCTTGGAGAACGTGAATTTCTACAGATGTTTGGTTATCCGCAGCTGTAGAGAACACTTGGGATTTGCTTGTTGGGATCGTCGTGTTACGATCGATCAGCTTGGTGAATACGCCACCCAATGTTTCGATACCGAGGGACAGTGGAGTTACGTCGAGAAGAACGACGTCTTTCACGTCACCAGTCAGTACGCCCGCTTGAACAGCCGCTCCCAGTGCTACTACTTCGTCTGGGTTCACACCTTTATGTGGTTCTTTTCCTGTAAATTTCTTGATCGCTTCTTGTACCGCTGGGATACGAGTAGAGCCACCAACCAGGATAACGCGATCCAGTTCGCTTGGAGTCAGACCAGCGTCTTTCAGCGCTTGACGAGTTGGGCCCATTGTACGCTCAACCAGTTCAGCAGACAGCTCTTCGAACTTCGCACGAGTCAGGTTCATCTCCAAGTGCTTTGGACCTGTTGCATCTGCTGTAATGAACGGCAGGGAAATGGTTGTAGTCAATACGCCGGAGAGGTCTTTCTTTGCTTTTTCCGCAGCGTCTTTCAAACGTTGTTGAGCCATACGATCCTTGGACAGGTCGATGCCATGCTCTTTTTTGAATTCGCTCACCAGGTAGTTCATAACAACATCGTCGAAGTCGTCTCCGCCCAGTTTGTTGTCACCGGAAGTCGCTTTTACTTCGAAGAAGCCATCGGACAATTCGAGAATGGATACGTCAAAGGTACCGCCACCCAAGTCGAATACGAGAACCGTTTGATCTTCTGTTTTCTCCATACCGTATGCAAGTGCAGCTGCGGTTGGTTCGTTCACGATACGCAGTACTTCCAAGCCAGCAATTTTACCAGCATCTTTTGTTGCTTGGCGTTGGCTGTCATTGAAGTAAGCTGGAACCGTAATCACTGCCTGCGTCACAGATTGACCGAGGTAGCTTTCCGCGTCTGCTTTCAGCTTTTGCAGGATCATAGCAGAGATTTGCTCAGGTGTGTACTGGTTGCCTTCCAGCGTTTCTTTATGGGTGCTACCCATGTGGCGCTTGATGGAGATTACGGTATTGTCTGGATTGGTGATCGCTTGGCGTTTTGCTGCTTCCCCAACGATGCGCTCGCCGTTTTTGAATGCTACCACGGATGGTGTGGTGCGGTTACCTTCCGCATTGGCAATAACGACTGGCTCGCCGCCTTCCATTACTGCTACACAAGAGTTGGTTGTTCCCAAGTCAATTCCGATTACGCGACTCATACAAAATGTCCTCCTAACACTTTACGTCTAGTGAATTTTCGTTTTTTGATATTACTCGTTCACTTGAACCATCGCCGGACGAACGACGCGGTCTTTGAACATATATCCTTTTTGCAGCTCGGCTACCACAACACCTGATTCAAACTCAGGGTTTTGTGTTTGCATAACCGCTTGGTGGATGTGAGGGTCAAATGGGTTTCCTTTTGCCTCGATTGCAGCCAAGCCTTCTTTATCGAAAACTTGGACCATCTGACGATATACCATGTTTACACCCTCCAAAAGGGAGTCTACTGTCATGGATTCCTTGTCAGCGGCAAGTGCTCGCTCGAAGTTATCGAGAACTGGCAGAAGCTCTTCCACGATTTTAAGAGAAGCGTATTTAGCCAGATCTTCCTGCTCTTTGCGAACACGGCGGCGAAGGTTATCCATATCAGCCATGGCACGCAGCATGCGGTTTTGGTGATCCTCAGCCTGAGCCTTCCAGTGAGCAGCCTCTTGCTCCCAGTTCATCTCGGATGTTTCTGTTTGGTCTGCATCCTTTGCTACTTCTTCCTCGAGAGTCGGGTCTTGCGTTACTTTTTCCTCGCTCAACGTCACTACCTCCTGGCGGCTTTTCCCAGTCAAAAGACTGTTTAGCCATTCACTCCATTTATTTCTCAAACTGCGAAGTCAGCATGCGCGATAGGCCTTCCGCCAAATGGTTGAGCACAGTAATGACCTTGCCGTATTCCATTCGTGTCGGCCCAAGTATCCCTACCATTCCTACAGGCTTGCCTCCAAGCGAATAAGAAGTGGTAATAATACTGCATTGCTTAATCGCGTCTAGCTGGTTTTCCTGTCCGATGCGTACCGTGAGACCATCACCCTGCATGCCAATCACATTCATCAACTGATCGTGCTGCTCTAATAGCTCAAGAATATCCTTGACTTTATCCACGTCCCGGAATTCCGGCTGGTTCATGATCTTGGTCGCACCGCGTAAGTATACTCGTTCTTCTTCTTGTGTCAGCGAGTTGTTGAGGAGCTGAAGAATTTCTTCATACTGCTCCGTATGACGCTGCATTTCACCGGAAATCTCTTGATAAAGACGTTGTCGAAGCTGCCATAGTGGCACGTCGGACAGCTTTGCATTCAACAGATTGACGAGTCTCTCGATTTCCCCGGCACCAATGCCTTCTGGAAGATCGATCAGCTTGTTCTCCACTCGTCCGGTATGCGTCACCACAATCGCGACAGCCTGTTCAGCATTGAGAGGAACGATTTGAATATGTTTTAACCGATGCTCAAATATCTCTGGACCCAAGACAATCGCCGTGTAGTTTGTCAGCTGAGAGAGAATTTGGGCAGTGTACTCTACCACTTGTTCTGCGTGGAGAATACGTTCGGCAAACAACTGTTTTAGTTTACCCAACTCAGCTTCCTCCAAAAGATGAGGCTGAATCAGGTTATCGACGTAGAAGCGGTATCCTTTTGTAGAAGGAACGCGTCCCGCCGAAGTGTGGGGCTGTTCTAAGTACCCCAAATCTTCCAAGTCAGACATCTCGTTGCGTATCGTTGCCGAAGAGAATCCGATGTCGTCCCGTTTGGAAATGGTTCGGGAGCCAACAGGTTCGGCAGAATGAATGTAATTATCGACAATCGCGTTTAAAATCATTTGTTGACGGTCTGATAACATGGATGTCGCTCGCCTCCTGTTGGATTGTTAGCACTCATGCTTATCGAGTGCTAAATCTATATACTAAGGTATCAATAGTAGAAGGATTTGTCAACGAACTTGAGCTAGTTCAAGAGACAAAAAATCTCATTTTTCGCGAGTTTCGCTTTGACTTAACGAAGAAAGCGTGCAAATACCTCATTTCCGAGCGGAAGCCCCTGTTTCGTCAGCTTCAAAAACCCGTCCTGTTCTTGCAGCATTCCTTTGGCTACCTCTTCTTCTATTATTGTCCCAAACACATCATGAACAGTTGCGCCAAAACGGGATGCAAACGCCGATAGGTCAACTCCTTCTCTCAACCTCAGCCCCAAAATCATCTGTTCCTCCATGGCATCCTCGCGTGGTACCTCGAATTGTTCTACACGCGGCAGCCCTTCCTTGCACTTCTGCATGTAAATCGCAAGCGGACCAGCATTTACGTGTCGGTGGCCGCACACATAGCCGTGGGCCCCCGCACCCAACCCATAGTATTCACGATTGAGCCAATAGGTTTTATTATGTTTGCTCTCGAAGCCCGGTTTTGCAAAATTGCTAATTTCATACTGCTTGTACCCGTGACGCTCCATCTCTTCTATTAAGACCATGTACATCTCAAGCTCTGTCTCTTCAGATGGCAGTGGCAACTGATCCTTCTGGTAGAGCGTGTGGAACAGCGTGTTCTCCTCCACCTTGAGACTGTACGCGGAGAAATGGGTGGTCCCTAACCCAAACGCCTTGTCCAACGTCTGGCGGAAAATGTCTAGTGTCTGGTCCGGCAACCCAAACATCAGGTCGATGCTGAAGTTGTCGAAGCCTACTTTTTTCGCATTATCGATACTGCGGTACACAGCTTCTTGGTCATGGATTCGTCCCAGTCGTTTTAAAAGCGCGTCGTCAAAGGACTGCACACCAAAGCTCAGGCGATTGACACCCAACTCACGCATAATCCGCAGCTTTTCCACATCTGTCGTTCCCGGATTCGCTTCCATCGAGAACTCGATATCATCCGCCCAGTACTTGCCCAACTGTTTTTGTACCAGCTCCAAAAACGCGCGCATTTGGGCATGATCGAGAAACGTAGGCGTCCCTCCGCCGACAAAAATCGTTTTCACCTGCTCAATCGGCTGCTGGCTGAAGGTGATTTCCATTTCACTTTTCAATGCGTCTAAGTAATCCCAAATGAGCTGCGGATTGTTCGTCACAAATGAGTTGAAGTCACAGTAGTAACATTTATTCGTACAAAAGGGAATGTGAATGTAAACCGATTGTGGCATCATGTCCCTTTCCCTCCTAAAATTGATAAAATGAAAAGTCAAAAAGTCGGCTTTTCAGCACGGAGAAAGTGGCGAGAACCTGATGAAGGAGGAGCGGAGTGTAGGGGACCTACATGAGCACCGGACTTCGAAGGTGAACGCCAGTTTCGATACCGAATCAACTTTCATAAATGACTTCGTGATCAAAAGCCGACTTTTTGACCACCGCTTTTAATGGAAAAGACCTGACACAAGGTCAGGCCTACTTCTTATCATCCATGCGCAATACAGCCATAAACGCCTCTTGTGGTACCTCTACGGAACCGACAGACTTCATGCGCTTCTTTCCTTCTTTTTGCTTTTCGAGCAGTTTGCGCTTACGCGAGATGTCCCCGCCGTAACATTTAGCAAGAACGTTTTTACGCAACGCACTGATCGTTTCACGAGCGACAACCTTGTGTCCAATGGTCGCCTGAATCGGCACCTCGAATTGCTGACGAGGAATCAGTTCCTTCAGCTTTTCGCAGATGACTTTTCCACGAGGATAAGCCGTGTCTTTGTGTACGATAAACGACAGAGCATCCACCACTTCGCTGTTGAGGAGAATATCCATTTTCACCAGTTTGGAAGCTTTGTACCCACCTAGCTCGTAGTCAAAGGATGCATAGCCTTTTGTACCCGACTTCAGCAGGTCAAAGAAATCGTAAACGATTTCCGACAAAGGCATGTCGTACTTCAGCTGCACACGGTTCTCACCCATATACTGCATGTCGAGAAACTCACCGCGTTTCCCTTGGCACAACTGCATAACGTCACCGACGTATTCTTTCGGCACCATAACTGTCGCCGTAACGTAAGGCTCCTCGACCATTTCGATCTTTTGCGCTTCCGGCATTTTAGACGGGTTGTCGATTTCGAATACTTCCCCGTTCGTTTTGGTAATGCGGTAAATAACGCTCGGCGCGGTCGTAATCAAGTTAATGTTGAATTCCCGTTCGATCCGCTCCTGGATGATCTCCATGTGCAGGAGTCCCAAGAAACCACAACGGAAACCAAAGCCAAGTGCTTGGGAAGTCTCCGGTTCAAACTGCAGGGAAGCATCGTTTAGCTGGAGCTTTTCCAATGCATCACGCAGATCGTTGTACTCGTTCGTTTCGATTGGGTACAAACCGCAGAAGACCATCGGGTTGATCTTGCGGTAACCAGGTAGCGGTTCAGGTGCAGGGCGATTCGCATCTGTAATGGTATCCCCCACACTGGTGTCTCCCACTGTTTTAATGGAAGCAGCTACGTAGCCTACATCTCCAACCGTCAATTCTTCTACTTGCGTTTGACGTGGTGTCGATGTACCGATTTCGGTTACCTCAAATGACTTGCCAGTCGCCATCATCTTGATCTTCATACCTTTTTTCAAGGTTCCGTTGATGACACGGATGGAGGCAATAACGCCACGATACGCATCAAAATAGGAGTCGAAAATCAAAGCTTGGAGAGGTGCATCCGGGTCTCCCTCTGGAGCAGGTACTTTTTGCACAACGGCTTCCAGTACTTCTTTAATCCCGATACCCGCCTTGGCAGAAGTCAGAACCGCATCGCTGGCATCCAGACCGATCACGTCCTCAACCTCTTGCTTCACACGCTCAGGCTCTGCACTTGGCAGGTCGATCTTGTTAACAACTGGAATGATCTCCAGGTTGCTGTCCAACGCCAAATACACGTTAGCCAAAGTCTGGGCCTCGATCCCTTGTGCCGCATCCACGACGAGGATAGCCCCTTCACAGGCAGCCAAACTGCGGGATACTTCATACGTAAAGTCGACGTGTCCAGGGGTGTCAATCAGGTGGAGAATGTATTCCTCACCGTCATCTGCTTTATAGTTCAAACGCACGGCATTGAGCTTAATCGTAATCCCGCGCTCTTTTTCCAGCTCCATCGTGTCAAGAAACTGGGCTTCCATCTCACGTGCAGTCAAAGCACCGGTCAGCTCCAAAATGCGGTCTGCCAGCGTCGACTTTCCATGGTCAATGTGGGCGATGATGGAAAAATTTCGTATCCTTTTTTGTCTTTCACGACGATCCATGTGTTGTTCGTTCCCTCCCACGCGAATCCATTCAAACGTTCAGATTGCGCCTCACAAAAAATACACTAACAGTAATTATAACAAACCGATGATATAAAGAGCAACCAAAGAGAATCAGGCATTTGCCTCCTTTTTCTCGTATCCAAACTTTTCCTGTGCTAAAGTGATAACTAGCGCGGAGGTGGCTAGGCATGGATACACAGCAAGCCGATTGTTTGGGCTGTCGGTTGGCCCATGGAATCGAAGTAGCGCATATCGTCTATGAAAACGAATGGGTCGCGTGCCTCTTGGATATCGATCCTTTTTCGGAAGGTCACATGCTCATTCTCCCGAAGGAGCATTTTGTAGATTGGACAGACTTGGATGAACGCACGATGCAAAAGGTATGCGAGGCAGTCTCATCTCTGTCCCATGCCCTTAACAAGTTGTACAAGCCCGATGGCATTACTATTTGTCAAAACGGCGGTGCTTTCAACGAGCTGACTCATTTTCATATGCACGTCATCCCTCGATTCCATTATGATGGTTTCGCGTGGAGTGATCCGCTTCACGAGCATGGAGCTGCGAGCCATTTGGCCGCTACACGTACAAAAGTGGCGGAAGCATTACACAATCTCTTCGACGATACTGCCGTGAACACAAAGAAAGAAACGGAGAATGATCAAAGTGAACAGTGTTGACTCTTGCTTGCATTCCTTAACGATATCGGATATTCCCGGACTTATTGCCTTATCTGATTCCGTAAGCTGGGATTACGACGAAGCTGAAATTCGCACAATTCTGTCTATCGGAACCGTATTCGGTCACAAAGACACGAGTGGCAACCTCCTTTCATGTGCAGCTATCATCCCCTACGATGACAAGCTTGCGAGCATCGGTATGGTGATCGTCCATCCCTCGTCACAAGGCAAAGGATTTGGCCGACAGCTCATGAAGGCGTGCATGGCGTCTGTTTCTACCGATACAACGATCATGCTCATTGCGACTCCAGAAGGCGAGCCATTGTACAAAAATCTCGGATTCCAGACAGTGGATCGTATTCAAAAATTTATCGCTGAACGCTTTTTGCCTGAAGCACCTCCGCAAAACGAAGCCCCTGACGAGTTTGAAATTGTACCAATGGCGTTGAACGATTTTTCGGGCGTGGTTGCATTGGACAAAGCAGCACTGGGTAGCAGGCGCACTCATTTTCTCGAGACACGCATGATACAAGCTACTACTTGTCTCGTAGCCAAAAATCGCTCCGGCAATATCATCGGGTATGGCTTCGCCGTTCAAGGCCCAGTCAACCTAATCGCGGGACCGATCGTCGCAGAAAATGCCATCATGGCTGAACACCTCCTGTACAAGCTGACACAACATCATACCGGACGTGTGCGGATAGACGTACCCGATGAGCAAGCAGCGTTTCATAATTACTTGAAGCAAACCGGGTTCACACAGGTTTCTCATCCCCCAGTGATGGTTGCGAATGGCGATAGCCTGCCCCGCCGTAATGGGACATACTTGGCGATAGGTGCTCAAATATACGGATAGACATAAAAAGCGAAAAACGGACCTTCTTTTACGCAAAGGTCCGTTTTGTCATTCTTACTTTGTGTTTGATCGATCGTGAACTTGCTCCAGCACTTTAGGTGGAAACAGTTTTTGCAGACTGCTCTGGTAGTTGCTGCCGTCCTCGGGCATTTGGAAGTCCGTTACCCGATAATCATTTCCATTGTAGGCGATTTGAAAGACCATGGGTGCACTGATGGCGGAAGAGTTGCTACCCGTTATTTTCACCCAAGCGTATACGGTTCGTTTCGCAGCATCTGGCGCTTCCACACCGAGGAGCTCAACGCTTGTCTCGCGATGTTTTCCCAGCCACCCCAGCTTATCACTTTCTGTCTCCAAATACTGCTGAATGATAGGCCCGACCAGTTGACGGTTTGCGGGTGCTATCCCTTTTTTCACCTCGACAAAAACTTGTCCGAGATGTTTGCCTCCCGTTCTTACTTCCAGCTTCCATTTTCCCGGTTCTGGTAACACGATCCCTGAGGGAAAATGTCCATCTGCATCGTATAACGGGTCCATAACCTCGTAGCTGCCCAACGATAGACGGGTCCCATCGGTGTTGTAAGCAGCGATCTCTACTTCCTCTGCGTAGTCCCCATTCAACAGCCATATCACCCGCTGCGTCTGCCCTTCGTAGAAACCGTCCCGATCCGTCATGATGCGGACAGGCTTTTCTCCCAAATAAGAAAAGGATTGATTGTCGTAAGTGGATGTCAAAGAAGGCGACAGCTTCCACAAATCCGCTTCGACGATTTGTCCACCTGGTAACAAGGCGGGTACTTGTGTCTCTTGTTGGGAAGGTCTCACCTCATGCTGTGCAGATTGTCTCTCCTCCTGAATGGGAAGCCCGAACCACAATAGCAAGCTCATCGCCAGCAAAACGCCCGGCAAGGCTAGCTTCCTCCAGCCAGTCATCCACCCTGTCCCGGGCCTCACCCTCTGTCTCACTCGCTCTTCCATCGATGCAGTGAACTGTACATCACGAAAAATGGTCTGATCTGCCCGTTCCTTTAAGTCCGTGAGCCATCGGTTTTCGTCCATTCCCAGTCCCTCCCCTCTCCCATTCTCTGCCGAAGCTGCTGTCTGGCCCTATGCAACCGGGTTCTGACTGTTCCTTCCGTTACCCCAAGCACATCCGCCACCTCTCCGATGGATAAATCCGCATAGTAATGAAGGGCAATCACTTGACGATAGAGTGGAGGAAGCTGCAACACTTCTGCTACGAGCTGGTCCCTTTCGGCTTGATCGAGCACAAGACTTTCTGTAGAAAGCTCCCCATCCTGTCTAATCCACGAGCGGGGAAGGATATGACGAAACGACCAAGAACGCAAATAACCTTTGCACTCATTTACCGCGATTCTATACAACCACGTGTGCACACTGCTCTCCTGCCGAAATCGGGGAAGATGCCGATACACCTTGACGAATACATCCTGTGTAATATCCTCTGCCAAGCTGCGATCTTTAACCAGAAAAGTGACGAGTCGAAGCACGCGGGTCCCATACTCCCTCATGATTTGTTCAAACGCAGCATCTGTCGTTGGCTGCAATTTTTCCAAGGGCGCGACCTCCTTCACGTATGAAAATTTTCCGCAAAAACGCGGTCGCTCCTCCATGAAAAGACCTCGATCGAGGTTTTCTTACTGGTTAGATGCAGCAGCAGACGTTTTGTTACAAGGTGGTGGAAGAAATTTTTTTCGCCAAAATCGTCCAGCGAGTGGCTCCACCCGGTGTCCCGACAGGTTCAGCGAATGGATACCCACCATGCTGCCAACGATCCATATCATAGCCCGTGTCCGCTTGGCTCGGTTCGCAGTCTTGCTTGTGGAATACATTCTCTTTGCTATAGGTGACATGAAAGCCCAATCCTTCCAGTAACAGCTCAAGCTCTGTAGGCAAAAGCAGCGCCATCTCGCGCTCTACGCGATACCTCGGCTGCTCGATCTGATCCAGAAAAGTTTCATAAGTAAGCGTGTAGCGGAACTTTTGGTCCAAGAGCGAGGTTTCACCCTCTACCTTTTGATACACCATACGGTCCGGGAAAACGAATTTGCGTTGCATCGTTGTCCATTGATTTTTTACTGGCGGCAAGAGTAAATCAATGGCCACTGTTCCGTTCTCTGTTATGTAATCACGGATGACCGAAAGCAATTGACGTTGCTTGGCCCTACAGGTGGCCTGCTGAAAAATGCCTTCTGGAAGAAGCACATGCGTAAATTGCCGATCAAGCTCCAACTCCCACATATTTTGTTCTAGCAGCTCCAGCCGTTCTTCTTTTCCTTTCAACATGCGCCGTTTCTTTTTGGAGGCCATCTCCAGCATATCCGGGCTCCAATCGATCCCGCAGACGGACAAGTCATTCCGTGCCAGCTCAATGGCAATTCTCCCGGTTCCGACACCCAGCTCCAGCACGGAGACTGGTGATTGCTCCGCTTCTCCCAGCAACCAGTTTCGATAAAAAGCGATGCTGGCCTTCCCTGCAAACTGATCGTAATACGTAGCTTCTACGTTTGTGTACTTCGTTTCAGGAAGCGGCAAGTGCCGACCTTCCTCGTCCATCCCGCATTCGGTACACACAGAACCTGCTAAATGAGGAAAAGGCACCCCAGGCGGGACGCCATTTTTCGTATCACCCAGCCACTCATCGTAACGGAACTTGCATTTTTTGCAACTGTAAATAGTCATTATGCTTTAGATACCTCCTGAAGATTACTTACTTCCCCCAGACTGCAAGAGAGGGAGCTTGATATGACTCGGATACTGGCTGTCATGGTAGACACGTTGCGAGGCAATGACTGTCTCGGTTTCCGTTGCCAGATCGTTGCCTGTATTCGGATTGGGGAACGAGAAGTTCTCCGCGCCAGAAGTAACTGAGACACGAATGCGGTGACCTTTTCGGAAGACATTGGCGATCTTGGTCATGCGAATCTCATAGCATTCAATTTGTCCAGGGACAAGGAGCTCGGGCTCTTCGAATGAGTGCCGGTAGCGTGCGCATATAATCCCGTCCGATAGACGAATCGAATTGCCTTCCTCATCTACATCACACAGCCGAACCAACCAATCTGTATCCCGCGCTGAGCTGGCTGCATAGATAACGGCCGAGATTTCTCCCGCGATGACAACTTCCTCTTCCAATGGCTCTGATGTGTAGACAAGGACATCTGCCCGTTCTTCCACATCACGATAGTTTTCCGGAACGCTGTTTTCATTCTCGGACAAATCCAGCAGATACGGAGCTGCGTCTAGTGGATCATAGCTGTATGTATCGACCGGCTGTTCACCTGAGATAGAAAGGGTCAGTGTTCCATCTCCGCCACTCGTATTGGCGTTTCCCCCACTATTCAGATACAGATTCGTCAGCGTCACCTCCGCTGGTGGCCAAGTCTGCGAAGTCTTCCATTTGTTTTCTCCCACCATGTAGTACTCGACACGAGGCTCTTGATCGACGCCATTTTCCACTCCTTTTAAATAGCGGTCAAACCAGCGGAGCTGTGTCACATCCAGATCGTAGCGGATGGCGTTGTTTCCAAAGGGTACATGATGGATTTCTCGCGTCGTATTCGCCTTGTGATACCACGGCCCCAAGATGAGTCTGGCATGCTCTGGCACATTTCGAGAGATGACCTCCCACGATTCACTCGTCCCCATCCCGTTGTCGTCATACCAGCCTGATACGAGGAGAGCAGGCACCTTGACCTGATCCGCATGCCGTTTCCAGTCTGACATAGCCCAGAACTCGTCTCCGTCCGGATGCTCCATCCATTTTGTCCAAAACGGGATTTCTTTCCCTAGCACTTTTTGCGGGATTTCTTTGATCGGGCGTACCTTGATGACCTCACTCCAGTCATCCCGGGAAAGCGCCGCGACATTTCGCCGCTTCTCTGCCATCATGAAAATCCAAGACAGACCACCGAGAATCGTTCCCCCTTTGCGCGGGATGTCCACGTAAGGCGTTCCTACTGTCACATAGCTAAAAATCGCCTTCAGATGCGGATTGCCGCTCGCGGCCGCTGCCCATTGCACATACCCCACATACGAGCCTCCGAGCATCCCGATGTTGCCGTCTGACCACTCCTGGCTTGCAATCCAGTTTAGACTGTCGTCTCCATCATTGCGCTCGTGAACGAGTGGAATCCACTCTCCCTCGGAATCTTCTCGTCCCCGCGTATCCTGAACAACCAGTGCATATCCGCGAGCCACAAAGGGTAAACGGCGAAAAATGCCATCCAACCGTCCATAGGGAGTGCGCATGAAAATCGTTGGAACTCGCTGTCTTTCCGCCAAGCCCGCGGGCAGCCAAACCTCGGTAGCCAAACGAATGCCATCCCTCATCTCTACATCATGCCTACCCAAATGATGTACACCATAGGTAACTTCGGACAGCAACGGGTCCTGCCACATTGTAAGTGGAGTCAAATTCTCCCACCCTGTTTTTGCCAATACGACACTGTCTCCACGACCAGTCAGCACGAAAGCGATGACTTCGTTCTCACAAATGATCAAGTCAATTGGCTGCGCTGCTTCGCGCACGGCCCAGATCCACGCTTGCTTTTTCCCTGCGGGACCTGTTCCTTCGATGGATAGATGGCGTTGGTAATGCCCTCCGCTTTCCGGAAACACGACTTGTTCACTCTCCCAGTCGATTTGTTCCCATTCCGGTAGCTTTTGTGCCAAGGTGAGGAGAGGCAACTCGTAGGCTGCTTCCCCTTCAGTCAGTTGTACAAATAGACCGTCAGCCGCTCCACCCGTATCCCAACCTGTGCCCCGATGCCAAACTTCCCCATCCACAAAGCGTATATCAGCTACCTTGAGGCCAGATTGATAATAGCCAAAAGAGACTTGTTTGTACCCAGTCTGTACCATCCGTCATGCCTCCTGTATCTGATCTACTTCCACACTTCCTGATACACTCTGAGGAAATTACCACCCAAGATTCCTTCGATTTCTGCATCTGTGTACCCACGCTTCATCAGCTCACGCGTCATTTCCGGAAGTGACGCATGACCTTTTACTACATCAAATGGCATCTCTTTGGTTTTGGTAATCTTGTCCAAGGGCAAATATTTCGTCAAATCATCGCACAGATCTAGGCCCATACCAATGTGCCTTGCTCCGACAAGCTTCTTCATATAGTCAACATGATCAATCAGTCTCTCAATAGTTGCGTCAGCGCTGCTCGCCGCTGTGAACATGCTACACGCATTCAACCCGACCAGTCCGTCCTTTTCCGCAATCGCTTTGATCTGCTCATCTGTCAAGTTCCGCATCGTTGGCACGACTGTTCGGCTGTTGGAATGAGAAGCAATCACGGGCTTTTCAGCGATTTCCATCACATCCCAGAACCCTTCGTCATTCAAATGGCTCACATCGATAACGATGCCCAGCTTTTCCGCTTCCTCGATGAGACGCACACCGAAATCGGTGATGCCTCCTTTTTTCCCTTCGCGCACCGGTGCAAAAAAGCTGCCGTCCCCAACGAAGTTGCGCCGACTCCAAACCAGCCCCATCATCCGTACGCCGAGCTCATAAAAGACACGCAAGAGACTCAAATCGTTATGCAGCGGCTCTGCCCCTTCCAACGACAGAATGAACGATACTTTTTGTTCCGCTCTTGCCTGTTGCAAATCATCTAAATTTTTGGCGATGACGATGTGCTCGGGTGACTCTGCCGCCTCTGCATGCATAGCGCTGATCTGGTTGAGCGCCTTGCGCAGACTCATCTCCGGTACAAAAGCATCCTCTACAAACACCGCTGCCACGATGGAATGCACGCCCCCCTGCTGGAACCGTGGCAAATACTCCGTCTCGATCATTTTGGTTCGACCGTATCCACGCTGAATCTCCACATCCATCAGCAGATCAAAATGCCCATCCAGAACGTGAACACCGTCATGAAATTTGCGCGCCTGTTCTTTCGTTACTTCCGCCATTCGGGTCATCTCCCATCATGATTAATGATTCTTCGTATCGAGATAGAAATCGAATATATCCAACAAATTCGCGACGTATTGCACAGCTCCTTTGATCAATAAGAGATCCTTTTTATCCAACTGGTCAGCCTCGTAGCCCCGCTCGCTCGTCACATCCTGTCCCAGGCTTCTTATGCCGTCCGCTTAACAAAAAAGGACGCCGACCAGGCATCCTCTCTCCGCCACCCCTATCCGTTGACTCCACTCACGACCTTCTGGACAGATGGCTTCACACGGATCGCTTCCGAGTAGAAATACACATGCTTTTTGCCTGTAATGGGGTGCGTCGTCACTTCTGTCTCTACTCCGAAAACATCCAGGATCAGCTTGGGTGTCAAGACTTCCTCTGGCGTCCCTGATGTAACGATTTCCCCCTCACAGATCACGTACAGACGATCACAGTACATCGCAGCGATATTGAGATCATGCAACGAAGACAAGACTGTAATCCCCAGCGTTTTGACCAGATCCATCACCTGCAACTGGTATCGAACATCCAGATGATTCGTCGGTTCATCGAGGACAAGGAACTGGGCTTGCTGCACCAAAGCTCTAGCAATCAGCACCCGCTGCTTCTCCCCACCTGATAAACTGAAAAAGCTGCGATCAGCGTATGTATGCATCCCTACCCTCTGTAGTGCATCTTCACAAATCCGAACGTCCTCTGCGTTATCAGACTGAAATAGCCGCTTATGCGGAGCACGTCCCATATTCACGATTTCGGTTACCGAAAAATCGAATTCAACAGAGGACTCCTGCCGTACTGCCGCCATTCGCTGAGCGTTTTGACGTGAGGTTAACTTGTATACGTCGTCGCCATCAAGCGAGATCCATCCCGAACGTGGCTTCAATACGCGATAAATGCTTTTTAGCAACGTGGATTTTCCGCTGCCATTCGGCCCGATCAGCCCCACAAACTCTCCGGACCGCACCTCCAGACTAACATGGCGAAGGATTCCCTTTTTCTCCAGTTCGACCGATATATTCTCAACCAACAAATTCATCGTCCGCTACCTCCAAAGGAATAAGAACTCCGCAACATCAACCAGATAAAGAATGGACCTCCACACAGCGCTGTCAAAATACCAATCGGCAGTTCTTCCGGTGCAAATGCAAGTCTGGCGACTACATCGACCCAAATTAGAAATATCGCGCCAAACAATGCGCTGACAGGCAGGACACGTCTGTGATCTGATCCGACCATCACACGGACGATGTGGGGCATCATTAATCCGACAAAACCGATTGATCCCGCAATGGACACAATCACCCCCGTGAGTAGTGCCGTGATCACCAGGAGAAGCTTGCGGAATTGCACCGTATTAACCCCCAATGTCCCTGCTGACTCCTCGCCCATTAGCATCGCATTGAGCGAGCGGTATTGGGCCATTAAGACGATGAGGCAGATGACGACAATCAATGTCGGGATCGTCAGGTACTCCCATTTCCCCCCAGCCAGACTACCACTTAACCAAAACAGGACTGTCCCAATTCCATGCTCATTCGGCGCTGAAAAAACAAGGAGGCTGGTAATGGCCGACAAGATCGCAGATATCGCAATTCCAGCCATGAGCAGGCGTACCGTCGAGTTTTGTCCTCCAATACGGGATAGCGTAAAAATGAGAATGATTGACACAAGGGAGCCTGTAAAAGCGCCAAAGGATAGTGCATACTGCCCGTACATGCTGAATGCTCCGAATATAATCACCGAGGTAGCGCCAACCGAAGCACCTGAAGATACGCCTAATACATACGGGTCAGCCAGGGAGTTGCGAACCAACGACTGGATGGCTACTCCCACGACAGACAGACCTGCGCCGACGATCGCCCCCAAGAGAACACGTGGAAAGCGTATATCCCAAATAATCGTTTGCTCCCCTTTGGACCAATCCACCTCAATCCATTGGTTCAACATCGGAATTTTTGATAAGGAGATTTTCCATACCGTTGTCGGCTTAATCTCCACTGAACCCAAGGTAACTGCAAACGTAATGGAGAGGAAGAGTCCGACCAGTAGAGTAATGATGATATAAGGTAACTTGATCTGTTGCAGTGCTATTCCCTCCCTTAAAAGGGTCGTACTCTATTTAAATTTATCTGGGTAGAGTCCTTCCGCCAAAATTTTTAGCGCAATCGGTGCTCGAACGCCTTCAGAAGCCGCAGACAATGGTAATACCATTAGTCGTTGATTTTTAATTGCCGGGATATCCGCCAGTTCTTTTTTGTTCAAAAGGAAATTACGTTTTTGCTCGACGGTTCTATCACCGTAGTCAACGATAATAATCACGTCTGGATTGCGACTCACTACTTGTTCCCAACTGACCTCTGCCCAACCCTTTTGAATGTCATCAAAAATGTTCTTACCGCCAGCAGTCTTGATTAAGGACGTCATGTAGTTGTTGGCTGCTGTGAATGGTTTATCTTCCCCGTTGTCGTACACGAACACGTTAAGTGGCTCGTCCACCTTGCCAATTTTACTAAGCGTTTGGTCCATTTCACTCTTCATTTTATTGATCAAATCATTGGCTTTGTCTTCCACACGGAAAATGCGTCCAATATTCGTAATGTCTGCAAACACATCGTCGATAGTCGGGCCAGGCATGCTAGATGATGCTTGCAGATACGATTTGATGCCGACCTTTTCCAAGTCCTGCATAGATCCTACGCCCTTTTCGCCGAATCCGCTTTTCCATCCAGCGTACACGAAGTCTGGGTTGGCTGCCAGCAGCACTTCTTTCGTTGGATACTTATCAGACAGTACCGGAATCTTGTCGTAATCTGCTTTGAGCTCTGGAAGGATTTCATCGTCTAGGTAAGCGGTTCCGACCATTTTATCAGCCAGGCCCAGTGCCAGCATGATTTCGGTGACGTGTTGGTTCAATGTCACGGCACGCTCAGGTGCTGTTGGATAGGTCATTTCGATGCCATTATTGGTTAGTGTTACTGGCTTGCCCTCTGCTGCTGGAGTAGCCGTTTGTTCTGTTTTGGCTGGAGCCTGTGTTGTCGTAGAGGAGCCGCATGCCGAAACCAAAAGCATGGCAGCTGTCATGATACCGAAAGCTAGTCCTTTCATTACTGCATGTGTTTTGTATGCCTTAAACATCTGTCATCCCCTTTTCTGTATATATATGATGGGTTGAACCAAATCCTCCACAAAAAAAGCACCCCCCATTTCAATCGGGAGGTGCATGACAAACGTAGATATAGCGATAAGCAGGCGCAAAGGCGCCCGTTCATAGACTGCTTCCACATCTGCCCCATCCTCGTGGGTCGATTGTATATGCTCGCATGGCAGGTCTCCTGGCTTACGAATCAACACCCCCAGCTACCTTCCCATTTTTTGTCTCGCAAAAAACAGTGGCTATTCGCTGGGCGCTCCTCGTTACAGTGGCGGGACCGCGCCGGTTTCTCACCGGACTTCCCTTTTAAGCTGACGGCATATACCATCTAGCACCATTCGATACGTATTCAATTGTTACGATTTATTCATTCATTGATAGAAGTCAGTTTTTTCGGGAACTGCGTGAGAATTTCAACACCCGTCTCCGTAACTAATACATCGTCTTCAATCCGCACGCCGCCTACACCTGGCAGATAGATGCCCGGCTCGATCGTAAAGACCATCCCTGGACGAAGTACTTCTTGGTTCTGGCTGTGAACAGACGGATATTCATGTACATCCATCCCAAGTCCATGCCCCAGACGGTGCATGAAGTATTCTCCGTAACCTTTTGCGGTGATGACATCGCGCGCGGTTTTGTCCAAATGCGCAAAGGTCACACCCGGACGAATCTCAGCAATTGCCGCTTCGTTGGCAGCCAATACTGTCTCGTAAATTTCTTGAAGCTGGGCACTGATCTCGCCTACAGCAAAGGTACGGGTAATATCGGATACATATCCGTTCGCCGCTACTCCAATATCAAATAAAAGCAAGTCGCCTTCTTGCACTTGGCGCGTTCCTGGTTTCCCGTGTGGCAGTGCCGACTTCTCCCCTGCCAATACCATGGACGTAAAGGATGGACCTTCGGCACCCAAGCGCTTCATCTGGAATTCCAGCTCAGCTACGATTTCTGTCTCGGTCATGCCTGTCTTGACTTTTTTCAGGGTCTCCCGCAAGGAATCCTCGACCAACTGAACCGCGTGCTTCAGACGATCCACTTCATCCGCGGATTTGATCAAACGCATCTCACGCAGTGGCTCTTCTACATCTACATAGCTCGACGCCAGAACAACCTGTCCAAGTGCTTCATAGCGCTCGACAGTCATATGACTTTTCTCAATACCCAGCTTCGTCAAGTTCGCTGGCAACACTTGCTTGAGGATTTCATACGGGTTTTGGATATCCGTATGTGTATGGATATCTTGAACGAACGAAGCCTCTGCCGCTGCCTCACGATCAAGAGCAGGTACAATTAAAGAAGGTTTTCCCTCCGCAGGAATAACGAGACCCATAAAACGTTCATGCGGGTCTGTAAAAAATCCGGTCAAATAGTAGACGTGCTTGGGAGAGGTAATCAACACCGCGTTCAGCTCTTGCTCTGTCAAAAACGTGTGGAGCTTCGAAATGCGCTCTTGAAACAACTTCTTCACCCTGCTTTCACCAATTATTCTATTGCGAGAATACCACTTCCCCATCAAAAAAAGAAGACTTCAATTGAAAAATCTACTTCGTATCGGACAACCTAAGGGTGGGGTGAAAACGAAAATGGAACAAATACTCGTCCATCAGGATGGCAAGCAGTTTGCTTTTCACATATCAGGGAAAGGCCAGCCGCTATTGTGTATTCATGCACCATGCATCGGCTCCATCAATTTTGTTTATCAGCAAACACTCGCAGATACATATCAGCTCATTGTCCCTGATCTGCCCGGCCATGGCGACAGTTCACCGATGGAGAAGCCCTTTTCCATTGGGGAGCTGACAGAACGGCTCCATAAACTTGTCGGGTCACTCGGCATTGAACGTCCCTTTATTTTGGGGTACTCCCAAGGTGCTTCTATCGCCCTTGAATACTGTCTTCGCTATCCTGATCATGTACAAGGCGGAATTCTCGCGAGTGGTTTTTCCGAAGTGAATGACCTGTATTTGCATGGACGATTTTGGGTGGCACAGGCGTTGTCGATGCTTCACGGCGTTCCTCTTCTTGCCCGTTCAATTGCTTCCTCCCATGTCGATGACCCAGAAATGCGGGAGAAATGGACGGCCCACGCCTCCAAAACAGATCCCAACAGCTTAAAGTACCTTTACGCTGCGGGACATCGTTATCAGTGTACGGAGCGTCTGGGCAACATCCAGCTACCGATTTTACTTGCCTATGGCAAACAAGATCAACGGATGCACCATTATGCGCAAATGCTTACCATGAAATTGCCAAAAATAAAACTCGAGATGATCCCTAACGTGAAGCATCAAGTCATCACGAAAGCTGCTCCTGTTTTCAATCAGTTGTGCCGCACCTTCATGGAAAAAGGTTAAGGATAAAGAAAAAGACAGAAGGACGGGCAACTCCAGCTCCTTCTGTCTTTTTACAATTTAACTAGCTCTTCATCCGCGGGTCGAGTGCATCGCGCAAACCGTCCCCAATTAAGTTAAAGCCGAGAACTGTCAGCATGATAGAGAGCCCTGGAAAAATAACAGTCCATGGTGCTTTCTGAATGTACTGACGTGAATCAGCGAGCATTTTTCCCCATTCCGGTTCTGGCGCTTGTGCTCCCAGTCCAAGAAAGCCAAGTGCTGCTGCTTCGATTATCGCTGTGGCGATCCCCATCGTCCCTGTCACAATGATTGGTGCGAGGCTGTTCGGCAAAATATGCTGCATGATAATCCGGGAATTTTTCATCCCGATTGCCCGTGCGGCCATGACGAATTCTTCTTCCTTCAAACTCAATACGCGGGCGCGCACCAAGCGTCCAAATGTCGGAATGTTAATAATCGCAATCGCAATCAAGGCATTTTGCAAAGAAGGCCCCAAGATGGCAACGACAGCGATTGCCAAAAGAATACTTGGAAACGCAAGCATAATATCAAAGAGACGCGAAATGATTGTATCAATCCATCTGCCATAATATCCTGCCACAAGACCGAGCAAGGTCCCTGCGAGAACGGAGCCAATGACAGAGAACGTCCCTACCCACAAGGAGATTTGTGCCCCATAAATAACGCGACTAAACACATCACGACCATTGTAATCTGTTCCAAACCAATGCTCTTCGGAAGGTGGTTTGTTTTTCATTACTAGCTTACCTTCGTCGTACGGATACGGCGCAATCCATGGAGCTAATACCGCCACAACAATGAAAAACAAAATAATCCCGAAGCCCACCAGCGCCAGCTTGTTTTTTCGTAGCGTCCTCCATGCATCCTTCCAAGGAGAGACTACTTCTTCTTGCTTCACTTTTAAAGGTACTACCTGATCTTGTGGTTGTAATTGTGGTTGTGCCATGTCTCTTCGTCCCTCCTTAGCGATATTTGATGCGTGGATCGATATAGGCGTACAGAAGGTCGACCAAGAGGTTGATCAGGACGAAAATCGTCGCGATCACAAGGATACCGGATTGGATAACCGGATAGTCACGGTTTCCAATGGCGGTTACAATATAACGACCGACACCTGGCCATCCGAAGATCGTTTCTGTCAAAACAGCTCCACCCAACAGCAACCCTGTTTGCAATCCAATTACCGTCAAGACAGGGATCATCGCATTTTTCAGCGCATGCTTGTACACGACCCAAAACTGCGTCAGCCCTTTTGCACGAGCGGTTCTGACATAGTCGGCACGCATGACTTCCAGCATGCTTGAACGAGTGATGCGTGCAATGATCGCCATCGGAATCGTACCTAACGCAATTCCTGGCAGGATCAAATGCTTGATGACTTCCCAAAGCTGATCCCACTGACCAGCGATCATCGTATCCAGTATATAAAAGTGCGTAATGGCCTCTACGGGATTACGCGAATCGTCGCGACCAACTGATGGCAGCCATTTCAGTTCTTGGGCAAACACCCACTGCTCCATCAAACCTAACCAAAAAATTGGCATGGATACACCAACCAAGGCGATCAACATCGCACAGTAGTCAAACCAGGAGTTTTGCTTCCACGCAGAAAGAATCCCTGCATTTACACCGATAAACACAGCAATAAGCATACTCACAATCGTAAGTTCAGTCGTCGCCGCCAAATAAGGCAAGATTTCATCTGAAATCGGCGCATTCGTTTGCAATGATTCCCCAAGATTGCCGCTCAAAATATCTTTCATATAATCGAAATACTGTATGTACCACGGATTATTCAAACCCAATGCCTCTCGTATGTCTGCAATCGCTTGTGGTGTTGCCTTTTCTCCCAAAATCGTCAAAGCCGGATCACCAGGGATGGCACGAATAATGGAAAAAACGATGATTGACATGCCCACTAAGACAGGAATGAGCATTAAAATTCTTCGAATGCTGTAAGCTAGCAATGCCATCTCCTCGCCTTCCTGCATAAAATTATCGCCAAATGAATGAAAGAAGGGTAAGAAGAGGTATGCACTCCTCTTACCCAATTACTATGAATCAGCTTACTTGAAATCTACCTTTTCCAAACTTTCAGATCCTTTTGGATGCGGGTTGTAGTCTACGATATTCGCTTTTCCTGCCAATGCTGGTGTAGAGTGTGCCAGCGGAACCATTGGCACATCTTTGAAGATGATCTCTTGTACTTGTTTGTACAGTTTTTCGCGCTCTGCTTGGTCTGGAGTGGACTGAGCCTTCATCATCAATTGAGAAGCTTCGTCGTTTGCCCAGCGTGTATAGTTGTTGCTACCAATGCTGTTTTTGTCGAGCAAGACGGCCAGGAAGTTGTCAGGGTCGCCATTGTCACCTGTCCAACCAAGCATAAACATTTCTTGCTCACCCAAACGAGTCTTTTCCAAATACGTTGCCCATTCCATCGTCACGATCTCAGCATCAACCCCGATTTTCTTCAGGTCTTGCTGGATTGCTTCTGCAATCTTCACACCTTCTGGCATGTACGGACGTGGAACTGGCATTGCCCAGAACTTGATTTTAAAGCCGTTTGGATGTCCTGCTTCCGCCAGCAATTGTTTTGCTTTATCGAGGTTAAACTCACGATCTTTAATATCGTTGTTATGTCCCCACATGGTTTTTGGCATTGGATTGACTGCTGGTTCTCCAACTCCATCGAAGAAGGCTGTTACGATTTCAGGTTTGTTAATTGCATAAGCAATGGCTTCACGAACTTTTGGATTGTCGAGTGGCTTCTTCTCTACGTTAAAGCCGATGTATCCAATGTTATTAGTAGGGCGCAGGAAGAGTTGCAGGTCTTTGTTGTCTTTTACTGCCGGGATATCATCTGTGTTCAGACCATCCATCAAGTCGATCTCACCAGAAGCCAAAGCAGTCAGACGTGCCGTGTTTTCCGGAATAACCTTGAACACCAATTTATCCAGCTTCGGATATCCTGGGCTCCAGTAATCAGGGTTTTTCTCGAGCGTGATCGTGTCATTACGCTTCCACTCTACGAATTTGAAAGGCCCTGTACCGATTGGATGCTCATTGAATTTCTTAACATCTTTTTTCAATGCCTCAGGCGAACCAATCGCGAAAGGAGACATTGCCAGGTTGGCAAGGAATGGAGCCAATGGGCGAGTCAAGGTGAATTTTACAGTGGTTGGATCGACTGCTTCCACGGATTTGATGACGTGATTCGCGTCACCCTTGTATCCACCGAATTGGCTGATGTAATACTCGAAGCCCTCTGGTGAATGTTGTGGATGGCTCTTGTCGCTCCAGCGCTCAAAGTTGTATTTGACCGCCTCTGCATTGAAATCCGTTCCATCGTGAAACTTTACGCCTGATCTCAGTTTCAGCGTATAAACGAGACCATCAGGAGTTACTTCCCATTTCTCAGCCAGCGATGGAGCGAGCTCTGTTGAGCCATCCGCGAAGCCAATCAATGTATCCATAATGTTCTCTGTTACCTTAAATGTCTCACCATCTGTTTGCGTGATTGGGTCAAGCCCTTTTGTGTCTGCACCGCGACCAACGATTAATTGCTTCGGTCCAGTTTTTGCAGGCTCAGTAGCAGGTGCCGGAGTTTCTGTCTTTGGTTGTTCTGCCGGCGCTTGTGTTGTTGACGTGCTAGAGCATCCAGCAATCAGCATGGCCAGCGCTACTAGGCTGGTCATGGTTGCGGAGAGAACTCTCTTCTTCATGAAAACATCCCCCTTTTTCTAATAATGGTCGCATGTTCCTTTTTGGTAGATGGTCGGTCGATACAATACCTCCTGCTTTGCATCCCCCCTTTACAAGACTCCCTTTTGTCGATTAGGACTTGTATAAGTGACAAGCAACAAAGTGACCGTCGCCTGTGTCCGCAAATTCTGGACGCACAGTACGACACTCCTCTGTTACATGGGGACACCTCGTATGGAATGTACAGCCACTTGGAGGTTTTGCAGGGCTCGGCACATCTCCCTGGAGGATAACTCTTTCACGTACCGCATCAGGGTCTGGTGAAGGTACCGCCGACAATAGCGCTTTCGTGTACGGATGGAGCGGATTGGAATACAATTGGCTACTTGTCGTCAGCTCGACAATTCGGCCAAGGTACATCACGCCTACCCGATCACTGATATGACGCACGACACTCAAATCGTGGGCAATGAACAAGTATGTAAGGCCGAATTCGCGTTGCAAATCCTGCATGAGATTGAGCACCTGCGACTGAATGGATACGTCCAGTGCAGACACAGGCTCATCCGCAACGATCAGTTTGGGCTTGAGCATCAGCGCTCTCGCAATGCCGATCCGCTGCCTCTGTCCTCCGCTAAATTGATGCGGATAGCGGCTCGCGTGATAGCTGCTCAGACCAACGATCTCCAGCATTTCCTGCACACGCTTTTTTCGCTCTGCCGAAGAACCCAAACCATGTACAATCAAAGGCTCTTCCAAAATTTTTTCAATATTATGTCTAGGGTTAAGTGAAGCAAACGGGTCCTGAAAGACAATTTGCATGTCACGTCGCATCTTTCTCATCGCATCTGTGGAAAGCGACATGACATCTGTACCGTCAAAGTTGATTTCACCGGAGGTCGGTTCAATCAGTCGCAGCAAGGAACGTCCCGTCGTGGACTTTCCACAGCCGCTCTCACCTACCAGCCCCAAAGTTTCTCCACTTTTAACGGTAAACGAAACATCATCTACCGCCTTTACTACGCCTACTTCCCCTCCAAGAACACCGCCTGTGATTGGGTAGTATTTTTTCAAATTTTTTACGATCAGAAGATCTTCAGCCACCTGCATGCTCCTCTCGGGTTATTCGGTCAGCCAGCAGCGGGAAAGGTGATTGTCCCCTACCACTTTTAATTCTGGCATCTCACTGCGGCATCGGTCTGATACTTTATCGCATCTAGGTGCAAAGCGGCATCCGACAGTAAGCGAACCCGGAATCGGGACGTTGCCTGGAATCGAATAGAGACGCTCCTGTGATCCTTCGAGCTTGGGCAACGAATTCAACAAGCCGATCGTATAAGGATGCTTTGGATTTTTTAAGATCGTACGAACATCGCCTTGTTCAATCACGTTTCCTGCGTACATCACCACGACGCGGTGACACATTTCCGCAACGACCCCAAGATCGTGGGTAATGAGGAGAATGGCTGTGTCTGCTTCCCGGTTTAGTTGACGCATCAGGTCCAAAATCTGCGCTTGAATCGTCACGTCGAGCGCTGTAGTAGGCTCGTCTGCAATCAAAAGCTCCGGATTACAAGCCATTGCCATCGCAATCATGACGCGCTGTCGCATGCCCCCGGAAAGCTGGTGCGGGTATTCATCAACGATGGCTTCCGCTCGAGGAATTCCGACTTTTTTCAACATCTCAATGGCACGTGCTCTTGCGTCCTTTTTGCTCGCCTTCGTATGTAATCGGACTGATTCTCCTATCTGGTCTCCAATCGTAAACACCGGATTTAATGACGTCATCGGCTCCTGAAAGATCATCGCAATTTCATTCCCGCGGATGTCTCTCATACGCTTTTCGTCGACAGATACGAGGTCCTCCCCCTTGAATTTAATCGAACCTCCCACGATTCTCCCTGGGGGATTGGGTACTAGCTTCATAACGGAAAGGGAGGTAACGCTCTTTCCACAGCCGGATTCGCCTACGATACCGACTACTTCTCCTTTTTGTACCGTGATCGTCACGCCATCAACGGCAGGGATTTGGCCGCGGTCCGTGAAAAAGTGCGTTTGCAGGTTTTCGATTTGTAGGACAGGATGTGACACGTGGCTCACCTCTCTCACCGATATATACTTCCAAAATAGACCTTTCAGTAGACATTATGACATTTATTCAATTTTTTCGCAACACAATAAATTCAAACTATTATCTCTTTACTGATTAAAAAGAATATTTCACTCTCGTTTGAAAATTATCTACAAGAATTTTATGATAGCCCTTTCATTGTTGATGTAGCCTCACTTGCACTGTTTGAGCAGATCGAATGAAGCAACTGTGGTCACATGCAAAAGACCCGCCTGTACGGGTCTTTTGTCACTGGGGCTTTCTGCACCCCTTCTTTTTGCGCATAAACCATTTTCACGGTTCAAAAAAACTCCCAACCCAATCGACAAAACTCTGCGCCCCACTTTTAATGCTTCCACCTAAAGTCAAACCAATCCGACTGACGTAGTTGACCATTTCCTTCGGGTTGGCAGTTTGAACTTGCTTGCCCATAACCGCGATCTCCACTTGCCCTTGATCCACTTTTTTGATGGAAAAGGTTTGAGCCTGCCCCTCAGGCACTCCACTCACCTTGGATATTCCACGCTCAGCCGTTTGCAATCCCAGAACTACCCCGACCAGCAAGATGATTAACAGTCCAGTCAGCTTCATCGTCACGTTCATGCCCGTCACCTCTTTGCAGGCTCGTCAGAAACTGTTTTGCCTACTTTTTCAGCTTGCTGATAATAGGCTGCGAAAACATCAGCCAATGCTTCTGCCGTATTCTTGCTTTCCTGCACGCTGTTTTCCGTACCACCTATTTCTATTAACAGACTTCCCGGGGAGAGGGACTGATTATACTCGCCATGATCCGTTTTTGCGCCTTTTTCCATCACGCCACGTGAAAGCTCTGGGTACATTTTTTCCATCAACTCATGAAGCTCTGTTGCAAACGCCTCATTTTTTTCGTAGCTTTTGTTTCTTTTTCCGATGACGAACAATACTCTTCCATACGTTTTTCCTTTGATCGTGACCGTCGTGCGCTCTCGTGGCGCCGTGTCTCGATGCAGATCGAAAAAGTAGTACAGTTCCTTGTTTTTCTCCGTTGCGGATTTGACTACTTGCAAAGATTCCGCGTAGGAGAAGGAGTAATGCATTTTTTTGTTCAACAGCTGCTGATAGATGTCGTCGGTGCTCACATCCGAACCAATTCCTCTGTCATTCAACGCTTCTGATAAATGCTTGCTGATTAACGATATATTTCTCGTAGGATGATCGACGGAGGTTCCCACCGGCTTCGTCTCACTAAACCACGATTCCCGATTGTGCGAGTTGTAGACGTAAACGATTTTTTTGCCGTCCGTGATTGAATTGGGGACAGGAGCTGGCTTTGTTTCGCCTGACTTCGTGGTATCCTCCGGCTTTGGCTCTACGATCGGAACTACTTGCGATTGATCCGCTACCTGTCTCGGATGGGCGGGATATTCCAAATAAAAATCTGCGAGAGAAGCTCCTTTTCCCTGTACGACAAACCTGGCATCCTCTGTCGTTACCATCCCAGGGAGCTCCCTGCCTAGCAAGCTACGCAAGTCTCCCGGCTGTATATTGGTTGCCAAGCGAAAGAGAAAACCCGTTACGCTATTCGTGCGATCATCAGCCTGTGCTTGCACCGTTTCGGACAAAACAGGAATCTCCTGCCCCATCCACCCCAAAATCGCCAGACTGGAAATATGAGAAGCGGCCTGTTGAATGGCGGAGGAAGAAATTGCGATTCGGTTCCCGCCGAGCGAAAGCACTCCTGTCATGACAAACAGGAAGGCAGTTATAAAGGAAAGAACAACGAATTGGCGTTGAATGAGGGTCGCCATCTGTCTCACTCCTCTAGCTGTAGCATGGTTGCACGTAGGGAGAACTTCCCCTCGCGCTTGTCTATGCTTTAGCTTATGAGGCTCATAGAGACGATAGAACCCTTTTCTAGCTTTTCTCTCTCACTCTAGCTTTTCGTGACTTAGTGGGTATATGATCCGCTATTGTCTTCATTTACGGCACTGTGCAAGGCGCGATTCAGACCTGTTGCGATCACATTCGCCACGCCTTCAATAAAATCATCAATTTCTTTTGGAGTGACAACCAGATCCTGTCCCAGCGGTCGGAGGACCTCATGAATCAATTGCCGTTTCTCTTCTTCTGGCAGTGAACCTACCAATCCCATGAATGTCTTGCGGGATTCCAAGTCAGGCAAATCCTCTTCCGTATACGGTTCCTTACGCTCCGGCAGCGTACTCAATGCCAGTTTGTTAAACGCCCGCTTGCTCTCCACCATCGATTGTCCAAAATGCCCTAGCAAGTACGTAATCGCATCATTTACAATCGTGGAGGCAAAAACGACCGTAGGCACTCCTATAGCAATCACAGGCACACCAAGTGTCGCCTGATCAATCGCTTTCCGCTTGTTTCCGACCCCTGATCCGGGATGAATCCCTGTATCCGATATTTGAATCGTCGTGTTGACCCGATGCAGAGCGCGTGACGCAAGAGCATCAATACAGATGACAAAATCGGGTTTGCTTTTTTCTACGACACCAAAAATGATCTCACTTGTTTCTATCCCCGTAATCCCAAGGACACCCGGTGATAGCGCACTGACTTCCCGATACCCTTCCCCGACGGTTTCAGGCGCTAGAGTATACAGATGGCGTGTAATCAACAAATTTTCTACAACCATCGGTCCAAGCGCATCCGGGGTCACATTCCAGTTGCCGAGACCAACGACGAGAGCCTTTTTGTCCTCTGTGATTCCCAGTTGTTTGAGAAACATCGCAAATTCGACGGAAAATCGTTTGGCTACCTGCTCCTCAATCGATGTATCATTATCCCGCAGCTTTGGCACTTCAATCGTGAGGTAATGCCCCGGGAGCTTGCCGATTTCCTTCCCCGCTTCCTCTGTTTCCACATGTAATCTCGTTACTTTCACATTGGGCTCGCTGTCGTCAGCTTGCAGCCAAACGCCCCCAATATCACTCTGGTTTTGCTGCTGGGCAAGCTCATGAGCCTCCAAGGCCAAATCCGTACGAATGGAATAACCAGATAAATCAATGTTATGTGCCATGTTATCAGCTCCTTTGATCCGAAGTGAAAAAAGTACTGACCATTTTGTTCCTGCTACTAGCTTGCTTGAATCCTTCATTTTTATTCCGAATCCTTTCTTGCAAATGGGTTCGCCCCATGCTAGAATTACTTTGTTGTATGACTGTATGTCTATGGTCGTATTAAGGAGGTGACACACATGCCAAACATTAAATCCGCGATTAAACGCACCAAAACAATCGAAAAGCGTCGCGCACACCGTGCTTCTCAAAAGTCTGATCTGCGTACTTCCATCAAGAACTTTGAGAAAGCTGTCGCTGCTTCCGATGTAGCATTGGCGAAATCTACTCTTCTGGTGGCTGTGAAAAAGCTGGACAAGGCCGCTTCGAAAGGTCTCATTCATAAAAACGCAGCAAACCGTCAAAAGTCTCGTTTGATGAAAAAGCTTAACGTTCTGAGCGCTCCTGTAGCGTAAGAGACCAAGCACAAAAAACCCCGTGAACATCGTGTTCTAGGGGTTTTTTACTGTAAAAAAACGTCACGACCGTTTTGTTCGTTCGTCATGTGCACGTGCAATGAATAATTCGAGGGCGAGACGCTTGTCCACTTGCCCTGACTTCATCCGAAAATCTTCTTCCGCCAAAATGCCCAGCAGTTTTTTCAACGACTCCTCAGAAAAATGACGCGCTTGCTCCATTGCTTTTTTCACCGCGTAGGGATGCATTTTAATCATGCCTGCCATCTGTTGCTGCGAATAACCGCGCGGAGCCAATTGCTTGACATGCAACAGCATGCGGAACTGCCTCGCCAAGAGAGCCAGCAGCTTGATCGGCTCCTCTCCTGTTTTCATGCAGTCATACATCATCCTGAGTGCCTTGTCCAATCTCCCCGAAGCGACCTGTTCAATCAACGCGAATACATCCTGCTCTAGCGTACGCGCTCCAAGCAGCTCAATGACGTCATCCGTGATGCTTTCACCCACCCCGACAAACAGGGCCATCTTTTCGATTTCCTTGTTCAGAAGGCGCAACTCGGCTCCCACTCGCTCCACAAGCTTCATGGCTTGCTGACGATCGATTTTCGCCTCGTATTTACCTGCTTGCCGCTCTACCCAGCCATATAAATCTCCGTCTTTTAACAACGGAAAAGGGATCACTTTCGCCTTTTGCTGCAGCGTTTTGACCAGCTTTTTTCGTTCATCGAGCTTGTCGGCTTCTGTATGTAAAATAAGTGTGGTGTAGGGGGGCGGATTTTGCAAATAATCGAGCAGAGCATCCGGGTCGCTTTCTACCTTAGTCGAAGGCTTGCTTCCTGTTAAAAAGTAGGCTTGTCTGGCAATCACCAATCGATGCTCACCCATAAACGGCAAGGTTTCCGCATCTTGCAGAATTTCACTCAATCCTGTTTCGGTACAATCATACACACTCATATTCAAATCCATAAATTCTGGATCAACCATTTCTTTACGAGCCAACGCCAAAAAATCTTCGGCCAGAAAAGACTCCGGACCATATAAAACGTAGATCGGCGAGAATTGTTTTTGCCGTATTTCGCGAATAGCCGATAGGAGTGGCATACCTTTTCTCCCCTTTCCTTCTTCTTACCTGCGTTATTATAGCACATGTTGAACAGAGCAAAGCGAAAAAAAACCGCCACCAGTGAATCGGTAGCGGTTTTTTCATCCGTTGGCACCTCTATGTAAACGTTTAGGGAAAAGCCCCGGGATTCCTCCTCCCCAAACGGTAAGCAGGGGGTGCTTGATAATGTACTATACGCAAAATCCCCGCAAGCGGTGCCAGTCCATACGCGGAAAAAAGTTAGTCGTTGTCATTATCTTTATCTTTTTTCTTATCTTTATTTTTTCCCTTGTCTTTCTCCTCTTGCTTGTCCCCGCCGTCGTCCTTATCGTCATTAGCAGGTTCTTTGTCTTCTCTGTCCGGATTCTCTTCCAGTCCGATCGGCCATACCGGTGGCTTATCATCTGTATATACTGGCGTTGGAGGTACTGGCTTCTTTTGTGGTGGCGTCGTATTCGTTTTCTTCGGTGGCGGTGTTTGCTTTTGAACGTTCTTTGCCGGTGGTTTTTTACTCTTCGTCTGTGTAGCCGATCCAGTAGACTTTTTTGTCTTGTCCTCTTCCTCTTTAGAATTCGATGGTATTGGATTATTGCTTGGAGGAGTAGGTGCATCTGGCCCAAGGACTTTGGGTGGTTCCACGACCGCTGGTGTCATATCCGTTCCGTTCTGGAACGAATCGACTTCATGCTTCTTGCCATCACCGCCCGAAAACAGCATGCCAACCAATAAGCTTGCAGCGACGGCCGTACTGCCAAGACTAGCCATCCACACTTTCATCCGCTTCCACTTTTTTGATTCCGGCAGTGAAGACGACTCGCGCTTAACTTCCAGAGTGGGCAGGATTTCCTCGTTCACCGTAGATTTCACCGCAGCAGGCTTTGCAGCGGCTGACTCCAGCTTGGGCAGGATAGAATCTACGATGCTGAACGGAGGTACGACAGGGGGCAGATGTTCTAATTGTTGTGACACATCTTTCAAACGGTTGTACATAAGCTGCAGATCAGCATCTTTCTGGATCAAACGCTGGAGCAGTTGCTGCTCTGACTCCAACAGATCTCCATCCAGATCCCGCTGCATGAGTTCAAAAATCTCTTCGTTGGTCATCAACCGATCCCCCCTTTCTGGTAGTCGTACAACAGCTCCTGTAACTGTTGCCTAGCCCGAAATAAATACGACTTTACCGTGTTAAGCGGCAAATCTAGTGCCTCCGCTATTTCTTGATAGGACAAATCCTCTAGATAGCGGAGTACTACAACCATCCGGTATTGCTTTGGCAATCTTCCGATGGCTTCCTGGATGTCATTCGACAGCCCGGTGAGAAGGATTTCTTCTTCTACGTTGTTACGATCAGGAATGATCAACTCGTGCTCGTCAATTGAGACCGTTTCCTTCTTCGCGCGAAATTTATCCATACAGACGTTGCTGACAATGCGTTGTACCCAGGTAGAGAACTTTGCTTTTTCCTGATAGGTATCCAACTTTCGATAAATTCGAATGAGGACTTCCTGGGAGGCATCAAGCGCGTCTTGTTCGTTCCCTAGAATGTAATAAGCGCTTCGGTAAACGGAGGTCTCAATAGATCGAAGCAGTTCGACTAGCGCGTCATGATCCCCGGATTGCGCCATCCTGATCAACTCTGCTTCATGCATATTCTCTTCTCCCCCCTACAGACGGTTCGCTCATTGAAAAAGTTGCAAACAGATTATGTATCCAATATTTGGGCCTGCCAATATAATCCCGCAGGTGTAATCACCAGCGTAATCGCTCCATGAACATCAGTCCTGTACACGACGGAACCCGATTTTTTTAAGCGATGCAGTACTTCGGACGATGGATGCCCGTACCGATTTTTCACCCCGGCAGAGATTACAGCAACTTTTGGTGCTGTAACTGCAAGGAGCTCTTCGTTGCTCGAGGTATTGCTCCCATGATGGGCTACTTTCAAAACATCCACAGATGTCAAACCGTTTTGAACAAGCTGACCTTCCCCATCCTTTTCAATGTCACCCGTAAACAATACAGTCTTGTTGAAAGCCGTTAGCTGGAGTACTACGGAAGCATCATTTCCTGAGAAGGTCGATTCACCCGGGTGCAGCCACTTCCACTCGATTCCCGGCCCATCTGACCATGATTGACCCGGGAGCCCGGTTAGTATCGGAACTCCTTCTTGTCGAAAAAGCTGGACAATCTCGCCCTCCAATTTGGAAGGTGCTGTTCCATTCACCAATACCTCTCCAAAAGAAAAATGAGAAATCAGCGATTTTAATCCCCCGATGTGATCCAGATCGCCATGCGTCATGATAACACGATCGATTTTCTCAATTCCTCTGGACATCAGAAACGGCAGAACGACGTCTTTCCCCACCTCAAATGGATCACGCTTTTCCATCCATGGTTCAGCAGCAGGGAACTGCATTGTCCCACCTGCATCCATTAAGTATACCTTCTGATCACCAATTTCGACAACGATGGAATCCCCTTGTCCGACATCAAGGAAGGTAATTCGCACTTCTTCGACTCCTGAAAACGGCTGTCTAGCCGCTACAATGAACAAGAGAAATATAACGAAAGTAAGCATTATATCACGCTTTCGATGATAGCCAAGCTTCCATAAAATGGGCAGAACACCTAAAAAGCAGGTATACAAAACAAGCCACCACCACGAAGGATGCGGCCAATATGTGAAGGGGAGCCTCATTTTTTCAATGGCAAACAGCGGGAGATGAATCCATTTCAGCATAGCCGTCGATACCCAAACAGGGATCACGGCCAAAAACGGGTGGACGAAATCGAGGACAACCGCAATATACCCGAACGGTAGTGCTATAGCCGAGAGAATCGGCGTCACTACCAAATTGACCAGCCAAGACACAGGTGAAAACAAATGAAAATGGTAGATGAGAAACAGAAAAGAAACGAGCTGAGCTGACAAAGTAACCGCCACAAGTGTACGAATCCAGACGGGTACCCGAACAAACACTTGCAAGCTGTATGGCACAAAAATAATCAGACCAAGTGTCACCGCAAAGGAAAGCTGAAAACCGACATGCCATAGCTGATATGGATTCACCACCAGCATCAGAATCAGTGCACCTGCCCAGACGTCCTTGCCGTCCAGCCTCTTTCCAAATACTTGACAGAGAAGACCTACACTCCCCATCAGCCCAGATCGGATCGCGGACGCGCTGGCTCCCACCAGAAGCACATACCCGATCAAGAACAAAATCGTTACGACAAACGCCAGTCTGCGTCTGATTCCAATCCGTTCCAAACACCACATAAACATGGAGCTAACCATTGTCACATGCAAACCAGAAATCGCGAGGATATGACTTAAGCCCAAATTCGAATACATGGACGCAAGCTCAGGATTCACCTCTTGTCCAAGACCAAGCAGCAGCGACTTCATGTAACCCGCTATTTCTGGATCTGTAAATAATGCTTCAATTCGCTTGGCACCTGAGTCCTGCCATTCTTGAAAGCTCGCCGTCACAGAAAAAACAGGTGTCATATCAACCGCTTGATAGTTTGTTTCCCCTGTGACATGGACACCTTGCCAATACAAATAGCTGGCGTAGTCGAAGGCATGAGGATTGCGCGCAGAAGCTGGTAAGGATAGTTGGATCGGAGCCACGATCACACTACCACGTCTCCACTGCTCTATTTGTGATGCTTCTTGGAAAGAACCAAGCTTAACACGAAGCGCAATTTTTTCGAGAGACTGATGCTCGTTCTGATCAGACTGATTTTCACCCCAGGATGTGATCGTGACAAAAAATCGCGCTACATCCCCGTCCCGTTTCACAGGTGAATCAATGACACCTTCTATCCAAATCCTCTGCTCCTTTTGTGCCAATGGTTTCACTTCTGAGGTGTGGAGATTCTCGTACCCATAAAAAAAGAGACCTGCTAGAATAGTAATCAGTGAGTAGCATGCAACATATTTGCGATACGGTAACGGGATACAAGCAACGAGTGCCCATGATACGCCTGCAGCCAACAGTAGCCAAGCAGGATGCAAATAGGCGGAGGAAATGAGGCCGATCATCATCACTAAGCTTGCTATCCAAACTGACACTGCAATCCCCCCATCTTGTTCTTTCATGAACCGTTTTGTCGAACGATTCATGGTCTCCTTAGGGAGTATATCTAACCGAATGGGGACAAAAATAGAGAAGAAGAAAGGCTAATTCCCTTGTAGAATCAGCGTTTTCGAGGTCAATTACTGGCACTCATAAGAGATTGCGCTGATTGTCGATACATGATAGAGTTAGCAGGAGCAATCCAGTGAGAGGAAGAGTCATTTCTTATGTGCGGAATCGTATCACTCTATAACAAGCGGCAAAAGCCTGTTCAACAAGAAGCGATTAGTGCAATGACGGGTGTCATCCTGCACCGTGGTCCAGATGACGATGGTTTTCACCTTGAAGACAACATCGCCCTGGGCTTTCGTCGTTTAAGCATCATTGACGTGGAAGGCGGGCATCAACCGCTGTTTAACGAAACACGTGACATCTGGATTATTGGTAACGGTGAAATCTACAATTACAAAGAGTTACAGCAATGGTTAAAGGACATCGGTCACGTTTTCCATACCGATTCTGATATTGAAACCATCCTACACCTTTATGAAGAGGTAGGAACAGATGCACCTAAGCATTTGCGCGGGATGTTTGGCTTTACGATCTACGACTCCCGTAAAAAACGTCTGTTTGGGGCACGCGACCATTTTGGAATCAAGCCTCTCTACTATGTCGAGACGAATGATTCGATCGGGGTTGCCAGCGAGATTAAAAGCTTGCTGGAGCTGCCAGGATTCAAGCGTGAAGTGAATCCAACCGCTTTTTATCACTATTTGACGTTCCAATATGTACCTGATCCTGAAACGATGTTTGCTGGTATTTACCGTATACCGCCTGCACACTCGTTCGTGGTTGAAAACGACCAGATCAAGCTCGAAAGGTACTGGGATGTAGAATTCAAGCCCGATGAAAGCAAGCCGTTCTCTTATTTTGTTGAGGGTACACGCAGTGTCATGCTCGAATCTGTCGACAAACACCGGATTAGTGAAGTTTCACGTGGAGCCTTCTTGTCCAGTGGCGTTGATTCTAGCAGTATCGTTGGGATGCTGCGTACATTCGAGCCAGTCAAATCTTTTTCTGTCGGCTCGGATATTCCTGGTTACAGCGAGCTCGATTATGCGAAGCGAACCGCCGCGTATTTGGGATCAGAGCATTTCGAGCGCGTAATAAACGCCAAGCAGTACATGGATGAATTGCCGCGACTGATCTGGCATCAGGACGAACCGGTAGCAGACCCATCTGCCATCCTGCTCTATTTTGTAGCACAGATGGCGAGTGAGCATGTAACCGTCGTATTGTCCGGTGAAGGTGCAGATGAATTTTTTGGCGGATACAATATTTACAGAGAGCCTCATTCTCTCAAAATGTTTTCCGGGATGCCTGGCTGGATGCGCCAATCCATCGGATACATGGCTGAACGCCTCCCCGATCAGGTAAAAGGGAAAAACTTCCTCATCCGCGGATCGAAAACGGTTGAGCAACGCTTCTTCGGAAACGCACTGATTTTCAGTGAAGAGATGAAAAAGCGTGTCGTCATGGAAGATATAACTCGTTCGGAATCGTATGTATCTCCTTTCACCATTACAGAAGAGATTTACAAACGCGCTTCCGAATATGACGATGTGACCAAGATGCAATACTTGGACATTCACACTTGGCTCAGAGGTAACATTTTAATGAAGGCTGACAAGATGACGATGGCCAATTCTTTGGAGTTGCGAGTGCCTTTCATTGATCTGAAGGTATTTGAATTCGCCGCTACCATTCCAACGAAGTACAAAATTGCCAACGGCACGACCAAGCACGTGCTTCGTGAAGCAATGAAAGACTTCTTACCACCTGAGATCCAAACGAGAAAGAAGCTGGGCTTCCCTGTTCCGACTCGTCATTGGCTCAAAAACGAATTTTACAAATGGGCAAAAGAGATCATTTTCGAATCCAAGGTGGATAATTTGATCAATAAGGCCTATGTGCTGTACATGCTCGATGAACACCGCGAAGGCAATGCGGATTACAGTCGCAAAATCTGGACGATCCTGGTCTTCATGCTGTGGCATCAAATCTTCATTGAGCAAAAGCACAATTTTGAGCCTTATGTCAGCCCGAATGTAGACCTTCGCCGCAAAAAAAATTCGTTGCAGCATATCGGCTAACAGCGAAAACGTAATAAATAGATTTGCAGACCCTCTCTTACTTTTCGTAGCATCGTTTATAGAGAACAAGTTCACTCTATGAACGTTTTGCTATGTAAAGGACGGAGGGTTTTTTGTTATGGTGCTGGAATGGTGGGAGCGTTATCGTCGTTACATCTTGCTGACTGCGGCTCTTCTGTTTGTCGGTTGTAGCTATTGGTTATATCAACGTGACCAATCGTATAAGACTGACGAACTACCGTTGCATTCTCCTGCATATGCTGCATCGAATGTTGAAACAAAAGAAGGGACAGATGATTCAGCAGCTACTCAACCTGCCAAGCCTGTAAAAGCGACACCGGAAAAGGATAAAGAAAAGGAACCACTCCCCGCTCCTCTTTATGTCGATGTGAAAGGGCAAGTGAAAAATCCCGGTTTATATCAATTCGAACCAGGTGCGCGTGTCGCAAATGCCCTCGAAAAAGCAGGCGGAGCACTGCCTGATGCTGACCTTGTCCAGATCAATTTGGCAGCGCCGCTCACAGATGGAGCTGCTCTTGTCATCCCGGCTAAAGGGGCAGCCCCGCCAGTCACCGCAACCATTGGCCTCGTACAATCTGCTTCTGCTGCTAGCGTATCCACCACTGGTGCCTCCACAGCCATTAATCTCAACACGGCAACTGTCGAAGAGCTCATGAGCCTTCCCGGGATTGGTGAAGCTCGTGCCAAGGCAATCATAGATTATCGGTCAAAACAAGGGCCATTTCGTTCTGCGGATGACTTGAAACAGATTGAGGGAATTGGCGAGAAGATGTTTGCACGGATAAAGGATCGACTGGTGGTACCATGAGTGTTCAGCATCCGGTCATGATCATAGGCACTCCTACATAGAATGAGAAAAGAATATTGGAGGGAGGTATGCCCATGAATAGAATCGGGTTCATTGGTACGGGCAGCATGGGCAGTATCTTGATTGAATCATTGCTGTCAGCCAAGGCGCTGACCCCTGGTCATGTCATTATTAGCAACAGAACCCTTTCGAAGGCGCAGCAACTGGCAGAAAAACATCCCGGGCTCATTGTCGCGCACAGCAATGCCGATTTGGTCAAAGAAGCTACAACGATCGTGCTGTGCGTCAAGCCGCTGGAATATAGCGTGATGCTGGAACAAATTACTCCTGCCTTAACGCCAGACCACCTGTTGATTACGATCACCAGTCCGATCAAGCTTGCGGATTTGGAGTCTCACGTTCCTTGTGCGGTTGCAAGAGTCGTTCCTTCTATAACAAATGCCGTAATGAGTGGTGTCAGCTTATGTGAATTCGGATCACGAATCCAAGAGGAACAACGTCAATTTATACGAAGTCTGTTTGCGCACATTAGCTCCCCTGTTGAGATTTCGGAGCCTTTTTTACGAATTACTTCTGACATTGTCAGTTGTGGGCCAGCATTTATCAGCTATATTTTGCAGCAAATGATTCAAGAAGCTGTTGAAGAAACAAGCATTTCCACAGAAGCTGCTACTTACATGACCACGCAAATGTTAATTGGAATGGCAGATCTTTTACGCGAAGAAGCATTCACCCTCCCTACTCTGCAAAAGAGAGTCTGCGTGCCCGGAGGAATTACCGGGGAAGGTCTGATTCCTTTGCAAGACGGTATTCCCGGTCTTTTCGCCCAAGTATTTCGTCGCACACAAGCAAAGTTTGCCGAGGACCAGGAACTGGTTGCACGAAATTTGAGCAATCAGCCGCATTAGCGCAAGACGAAGATGCGTTGACTTACGAAAAAAGGAGTGGATACCTGTCACTCACAGGCTCCACTCCTCTTCTCATTTCTTGCCGTCTTTTCTTAACGAATGACAATATTCACCAGTTTACCTGGAACAGCGATGACTTTGACGATCGTTTTTCCTTCGATCAGCTCTTTAATCATCTCGTTGTTCTTCGCCATCTCTTCCATCTGTTCTTTCGTCGAATCAGAAGCGATGAGCAGCTTTTCTTTGTTTTTGCCGTTAATTTGCAGGACGATTTCTACCTCGTCTTCAACCAGCTTCGCTTCGTCATACGTTGGCCATGCTGCATATGCCAGGCTCTCTCTGTGACCCAGTTTTTCCCACAGCTCTTCACCCAAGTGCGGAGCGATTGGAGACAGCATTTTTACAAAGTCCTCCATGAATTTCTTCGGCAGAACTTCTGCTTTGTACGCTTCGTTTACGAATACCATCAACTGAGAGATACCTGTATTGAAACGCAGGCCCTCATAGTCTTCTGTTACTTTTTTCACCGTTTGGTGGTACACGCGCTCCATGCCAGCCACGTTGGAGGTATCCACGATTTTTTCGTTCAGCTCACCGTTGTCGCCCACAAACAGACGATATACGCGATCCAGGAAGCGGCGTGCGCCATCCAAGCCTTTTGTCGACCAAGCGATCGAAGCATCCAGTGGTCCCATAAACATTTCGTACATACGCAGTGTATCGGCACCATGACTGTTGATGATATCGTCTGGGTTTACGACGTTGCCTTTGGACTTACTCATTTTCTCGTTGTTTTCACCCAGAATCATTCCTTGGTTAAACAGCTTTTGGAATGGTTCCTTGGTTGGTACGACACCGATATCGTACAGGAACTTGTGCCAGAAACGAGAGTAGAGCAAGTGCAGCACCGCATGCTCTGCACCACCAATGTAAATGTCGATAGGCAGCCATTCTTTCAGTTTGTCTGGATCAGCCAATGCCTTGTCATTGTGTGGATCGATGAAGCGCAGGAAGTACCAGCAGCTACCCGCCCATTGTGGCATCGTGTTGGTCTCACGACGTGCTTTCATACCTGTTTCCGGATCGATAGTGTTTACCCACTCCGCGATGTTTGCCAATGGCGATTCACCTGTACCGGATGGTTTGATTTCTTTTGTTTTCGGCAATACGATTGGCAGTTCGGATTCTGGAACGACTTTCATCGTGCCGTCTTCCAGATGGAGAATCGGAATTGGTTCACCCCAGTAGCGTTGACGGCTAAACAGCCAGTCGCGCAGACGGTACGTTACTTTGCGATTTCCTTTGCCTTCCGCTTCCAGCCACTCGATCATTTTGCTGATAGCCTCTTCTTTGTTCAAACCATCGAGCATGCCGGAGTTGATGTGCTCTCCGTCGCCTGCATACGCTTCTTTGGAGATATCTCCGCCAGCGATTACTTGCTTGATTGGCAGATCGAATGTTTTCGCGAACTCATAGTCGCGTTCATCGTGAGCTGGAACCGCCATAATGGAGCCTGTTCCGTAGCTGATCAGCACGTAATCCGCAATCCAGATTGGCAGACGCTCGCCGTTAACCGGGTTGATTGCATACGCTCCGGTAAATACTCCTGTCTTTTCTTTCGCCAGATCGGTACGCTCCAGATCGCTCTTGCGCTTTGCTTGATCCAGGTATGCTTCCACTGCTTCTTTTTGAGCTGGTACAGTAATTTGCTCAACCAGCTTGTGCTCAGGAGCCAGCACAGCATAAGTTGCTCCGTAGAGCGTGTCTGGACGAGTCGTAAAGACGGTAAAGGATTCGTCATGACCTTCGATACCAAAGGTTACTTCTGCCCCTTCAGAACGACCGATCCAATTGCGTTGCATTTCCTTGATGCTCTCTGGCCAATCCAGTTCATCCAGGTCAGCGATCAGTCTTTCCGCATACGCAGTAATTTTCAAGACCCATTGCTTCATTGGGCGGCGTTCTACTGGGTGTCCGCCGCGCTCACTTTTTCCGTCAATAACTTCTTCGTTCGCCAAAACTGTTCCCAAAGCAGGGCACCAGTTTACAGCTACCTCGTCAATGTAAGCCAAACCGTGCTCATACAGCTTCGTAAAAATCCATTGTGTCCACTTGTAGTAATTCTGATCGGTCGTATTGATTTCACGATCCCAATCGTAGGAAAATCCGAGTGACTTAATTTGGCGGCGGAAGGTGTTGATATTGTGCTCGGTGAATTCTGCCGGATCGTTTCCTGTATCGAGCGCGTATTGCTCCGCTGGCAAACCAAACGCATCCCAACCCATTGGGTGGAGAACGTTGTAACCTTGCATCCGCTTCATGCGGGATAATATATCAGTAGCCGTATAACCTTCCGGATGTCCTACGTGTAGGCCAGCTCCAGATGGATACGGGAACATGTCGAGTGCATAAAACTTTTTCTTACCTTCATCCTCGGAGGTTTTGAAGGTCTTGTTCTGCTCCCAATATTGCTGCCACTTCTTTTCGACATTTTGATGACTGAATACCATGGTAAAGCACTCCCATCTTAAAATAGGTGAAAACAAAAAACCTCACATCCCAGATCGCTATTGCGAAAGGGACGAGAGGTTGTTTACATTCCCGCGGTACCACCCAGATTGGCAAATGACAAGCATTCACCCACTTGTTTCATCCGTATCGGGGATTAGCCGCTCACCCTTACACAGTCATTGCTTAAATGACCTTGGGGGCAAGTGCTGGGAGGTGAGTTCAGATAGATCCGGGTTGACTTGCACCATCCGTCAACTCTCTGTGAATGCTCGAATCCTATTCCTACTATTCCTCTTAAACGCGTCGAAATCTGTAGTTATAACGCCATTATAGTCAATCCGAACCAATCATGTCAAACTTTTCGGCTTGCGGGCTGAAAAAAATAGGCGCTCACTCGCTTCTTGTGGCGGCATATCCGAGTAATCAGCGGTGATGACAATGTCTGTGAAGCCAGCATCTGTCAGCCAGCGCATCAGTTGGACAGGCTGGTAAGCCCGTTGCCAATGCTCTTCTTCCATCCGCTCGTACAATCCGTTTGGCTGACGAATGAAAAACGTTAGCTGATGCTCTACCTCCAGTCGCAGCGGGTCGCAAAAACATTGCCAAATGTACGAAACTTCATCTTCTACATGTGTGAACGTCTCGTCTCCGAAGATGTGCAGCATCTTGTACGGACTGTGCACATCAAACAGAAAACTCCCACCAGGGGCGAGATGAGCGAAAACGCGCTTGAACGTTTCCTGCACATCCGCTTCCTCTGTAAGATAGCTCAAGGAATCACACAAAGAGATGACCGCATCGGCTTCGGGCAAGGACAGCTCCCGCATATCCTGCTCCACCCACACTACTTCTACTTGTTCCTGCCTCATTTTGTCATAGGCGATTGCAAGCATTTCTGTTGAGAGATCCACTCCAGTAACACGGTATCCCCGCTTGGCGAGTGGGATCGCAATCGTACCAGTCCCACAGCCAAGATCAATGACCCGCACAGGCTTCTCTCCCTTTGTCCATTGACGCTCAACCCAATCGAGCCACAGGTCATAAGGAGTATCCGCCATCAGCCTGTCATATACAGCGGCCATATGTGCGTATGCCATCTGTCCTTACCCTTGCGCGCTGAAGGAAACTTCCTCTGCGTCCTTCCACAGGCGCTCCAGGTTGTAAAACTCGCGATCTTCGCGATGGAAAACGTGAATGACGATATCGCCCAGATCAACCAGTACCCAGCGACCTTCATCCGCTCCCTCGATACCGCGGACGTCAAAGCCGTTTTTGTGGGCTTGGTCACGGATTTCGCGAACAATTGCCTGTACTTGACGCTCGTTGTTTCCGTGGCAAATCATGAAATAGTCTGCGATCACGGACAGCTTTTTAATATCGAGCACCTTCAAGTTCTCTGCTTTCTTGTCCTCTGCCGCCTTCACAACCAACTGGGCCAAATCTTCTACTGTTTTAACCATTAAAACCCTCCTTCTCTCCCTTTGCGGGAAACCAAATCGTTATATGCCGTCAATGTCAGCGGAAAAACCGTCTTTTGCTTCTCTATCAAAAATTGAATTGTACCTCCCAAGGCGAGTGCCAGGGCGGCATCCAAATCATGCATGGCTTTGGCGCGAATAAAATCGACACCAGGGTAAACCCGGTTTGGTTCTATATAGTCTGCCACACAGACGACTTTTTCTAACAGGGACATGCCAGCCCGACCCGTTGTATGGTAGCGAACAGCTTGTAAAATATCTGCATCCGTTACATCAAGGTCAGTCTGGATCACAATGGCTGCTGCAAAGGCGTGCCACAGCTCTTTTTCCCCTTCCAAAAGTTCTGTAGGCATATCGTGACGAACGAGAATCTCGAACATTTTTTCCACAGGCCAGCACTTACAGTAATCGTGCAACAGTCCAGCAAGCTCGGCTTTGTCAGGATCAGCCCCGAACCTCTCTGCCAGCTCGCGAGCCGACGCAGCCACCCCGAGCGTGTGATTGTAGCGTTTTTCATGCATTTGTTGCCGTACGCGAACGAGAAGCTCTTCCCGATTATCCAAAAGTCTCATAGATTCGGTTCTCCTTTATATAGCGCTCCACGGCATCAGGTACAAGATAACGGATGCTTTTCCTGGCAGCTGCCTTCTCGCGAATCATCGTGGAGGAAATGTCCCAAACAGGCATCTCCACAAATGTGACGTCCTCGCTCGATTTCAGGTCCAGTTCGGTTCCCGGCCTCGCTAGACCTATAAAGCGTACCATATGAATCAGCTCTTGGTACTGGTACCATTTGGGCAAGATTTTTACCATATCTCCTCCCATGATAAAGGAAAACCGGCAATCCGGGAACTGCCTGATGAGCTGAACCATCGTATCATAGGTGTACGATGGACCTTCTCTTGCGAACTCCACATCTGTTGCACGAAACACCTCGTGATCAGACACGGCGAGCTGAACCATTTGCAAGCGATGTTGCGCCAGCGTCAGACTCTCTCTCTTTTTATGCGGTGGAACATGTGTAGGCATAAACCAGACTTCATCCAGACCCGCTTGCTCTCTGGCTTGTTCAGCCGCCAGCAAGTGCCCGCAATGAATCGGGTCAAACGTTCCTCCCATGATCCCTACTTGCTTGATTGGCTGTCTCATCGCATGCAGGTCAATTATGGCAGCTTGATCGTCTTGTTCTCCCGGGACTCTTTGTACAAGACAACCGTATGGCCAATCAACTGCACAAGCTCTGCTCCAGCACCTGCTGCCAGATCTTCTGCCACTTGATGTTTATCGTCATTATTGTTTTGCAAAATCGCTACCTTGATCAATTCACGTACTTCCAACGCTTCTTTGATCTGCGTAATCATGTTTTCGTTTACGCCGCCTTTTCCTACTTGGAAAATGGGGGTGAGATGATGTGCTTCTGCGCGCAAAAAGCGCTTTTGCTTGCCGGTCAACATCGGCAATGCCTCCTTTTACATCCTGCCTATCAGGTTGTTTTCTTTAATTGTTGCAAGACGACCTCACGCATAACCCCAGTTGGTGCTCGTTCGCCCGTCCACAGCTCGAAAGCCAGTGCACCTTGATTCACGAACATGCCGATTCCGGAATGAACAGTAGCACCAATGGCACGCGCTTCTTTGAGCAGACGCGTTTCGAGCGGGTTATAAATCAGATCGCTAACGGTTAAATCAGAATGAAGCCACTCTGCTGGCACAGGTGTCTCCTGTACGTTTGGCAGCATTCCGATCGATGTCGTATTAATCAACAGCGAAGAATCTGTGATAGCATCTGCCCCTTCGCCCTGTTCTACGATTTTCGTAGGTACAATCGTCCCGACATGCTCAGCCAATACTGCGGCTCTTTCCCGGGAACGATTGATGATGCGAATTTCCTTGACTCCTTGTTCAGCCAAGGTAAACGCCACTGCACGAGCAGCGCCTCCAGCCCCTACCATGGTGACCACTTGCTTTTCAAGAACGATTCCCGTCTCTTCCACAAGCGAACGAACATAGCCCATGCCATCTGTGTTGTAGCCAATCAAGCGTCCATCACGAGAAACGACGGTATTGACAGCCCCGATTCGTTTGGCAAGCGGATCGATTTCATCCAGCATCGGCATGATAGCGACTTTGTGGGGGATCGTGACGTTAATCCCTTTCAAGCCTAAGGCGCGAATACCTGCGACGGCATCTTCCAGATTTTCCGGTTCAACATCGAACGCAGCATAGGCAAACCCCAACCCGGTCTCTGAAAAAGCTGTATTGTGCATCATCGGTGATTGCGAGTGGGAAACTGGATGTCCAAACAGGCCAACCAGTTGTGTTTTGCTTGTAATCATGGAGCTTTTCCTCCCCGGACGTCTCTCTATAGCATATGGCAAGGGCAAGGCTAACTCGACTTTTCTTGCTTAAGCTAGATCAGCCCTTTGCGCATCCCAACACTAACGCCTTTAGGTGCATGCACGACAACACTCGCTTCGTGTTTTCCTTGGATGCTGACCCAGCCCAAACCGGAAATCACGATGTCAGTCGTCGTGGTGGACTTGTTGATTTTAAAGGTGTGCTTCACAAATGGTGGAAGAGCTTTCGCAGCTTCCTCCCCTGTTGGGGGTACCAGCAGGGTTCCATGGTGCTTTTGCATCACCTCGTCTGCTTTCTCCAGCTTCGTCCGGTGGATGTACAGGTCGTTGTCGGCATAGATGATGAACGGCTGTCTCTCTCCGCGTACGAAGTCGATACGGGCTAAACCACCCAAAAAGAGTGATTGTCCATCATCGAGCTGATACACCTTGGAGTTGATCCGGCTGGTTGGGGTAATCTTTCTCAGATCAGTCGGGGATACCATATGTCCAATCTGATCGCGATTAATGATTCCCGGCGTATCAAAAATGGAGCGGCCATCCTCGAGCGGAATCTCGATTTTGTCCAGTGTCGTACCAGGGAATGGCGAAGTCGTAATCTCAAGCTCAGCCGCACCGTAGTCATGCAAGATGCGGTTGATCATGGTCGACTTTCCTACGTTGGTCACACCGACAATGTAAACATCTCGACCTTTGCGCAGCTCTCCAATGCGATTCAACAGTTCATCGATATGAAGTCCTTTTTGCGCGCTGATGAGTACGACATCCTCTGGGCGCAGTCCGCGTTCTTTTGCTTCGTGCTGCATCCAGTTGCGCACGCGGTTCAGGTTGATGTTTCTCGGCAGCAGATCGACCTTGTTACCCACGAGCAAAATCGGATTTTTCCCGACAAAACGTGGCAAACCCTTGAGCCAAGAGCCTTGGAAGTCAAAAATATCGACTACCATTACGACAAGAGACTCCGTAGAACCGATGCCATCCAAAATCTTGAGGAAATCGTCATCGCCCATTCCTACGGGAGCTACTTCATTATAATGCTTGATGCGATAACAGCGCTGGCAAATGACTACCTTTCTGCCAAGCGCGGATTCAGGTGCATAGCCAGGCTTTTTTGCATCTGCTGTCTGAATGGCAATCCCACATCCAGCACAAGAGCCATGCATTTGTTCCGTCATGCTTTTCTCCTCCACGAAACCATTCCTTTCCTCTCCATCCAAATAAGGGCCACACGCTCCATCTGACGATTAAAGCGCGTCCAAAAACCATCCGTCTGGGCTACAGGAACAACCAGGATCGTATGAAATCCTAATCGATTTCCTCCCAGCACATCGGTAAACAATTGATCGCCAATGACAACAGTCTCAGCGATGGTTACATTCATCTGCCGCACTGCCTGCAAAAAAGCACGGTTTGTCGGCTTTTTGGCCGCATAAATAAACCCGAGATTTAAGGGGGCACAGAAGCGGTCTACACGCTCCTTGTTGTTGTTGGAGACAACAGTGACCTGTATGCCTGCCTCATGCATGCGAGCAAGCCAGTTGATGACCTCCTCGGTTGCATGTGGCCTGTCCCATTCCACCAAGGTATTATCCAAGTCTGTAATCACCGCACGGATGTTATTTCGTTTCAATTGATCTATGTCAATGTGATGGATTGATTCGACGAACTGACTAGGCATCAGCTTCTCTAAAAACACGGGGCACCTCCAAATGATGTGAAGCAATCAACCGCGATTTCGGCACCTACTATACCATAATCGACCACTTAGTTGCAAAACAAAAAGCATGATCACCACTTGCATTGCTCTGTCATCCTGTGTAAAATAGCGTTACAAAGAAAACTATTTTTGTTTTTACAGTTTTCTATTCCGTTGTTTTGGCTGGGGGTCGATTGCAATTAAAAACCGGATCATGAAAGGTTTTATTGAAGAGATTCGCGATAAAGGCATGAAATTTTCCATGGATGACTTGGCGAAGCGGCTCGGGATCAGCAAACGCACGTTATACGAGCACTTCTCATCCAAGGTAGAAATTCTGGAAACAATCATTCAGCAGTCCTTTGAAGAGGGCGATGAAAAAACACAGCAAATTCTCGCAGACGACAGTCTCTCTCTTATCGATAAAATCAAAGGCGTCATGATGGTTTTACCGACACACTATGAATTTTATGATTTGCGCATCCTCGAACAGATGAAGCGATATTATCCTGAGCAATATGCCCAGGTCGAGGCTTCTTTATCCGAGGATTGGCAGACACTTCGCGTACTCATCGAACAGGGGATTCGAGAAGGACAAATCGTCAATATGAACGTTACACTCATGTTGAAGGTGATTGTCGATGCCCTTAATTCCACACTTGATCTGCGCTTTTACACGAAAAACCAGATTACAGTCTCAGAGGCGCTTTCCGCCATCGTAGATGTCCTCTTGTTCGGACTGGTACCAGCGGATAAAAGGTAACATTGACTCGTGGTCATTCCACTAACTTTGGAAAGACCACGATATCGCTATTTGCAAGAAAACCGATAAAACAAAAATAGTTTTTATAGTAAAGAGGTGTTCCATCATGTCCATTTTTACACAAATGACCAAACAACAACGAATAGGACTCTTGTTTGTCATTCTGATCCTTTTCATCGACATGCTGCTATACAGCTTGTTGATTCCGATTGTTCCTTATTTTACGGAAATGCTTGCGCCCTCCTCCACCATGATGGGCGTACTGTTTAGCAGCTATGCCGTCGCGATGCTCATTGCCACCCCTATTTTCGGGCCGATATCCGATCGGATCGGCAGACGGACCATGCTTTTGATCGGCTTGCTCGGTCTCGCCGCGTCCACGTTATTGTTTGCTTTCGCTGAGACAATGGCTTTGCTGATTACCGCTCGTTTTGTTCAAGGTATTGCTGCTGCGGCTACATGGCCAACTGCCCTTGCCCTCTTGGCGGATTTGTTCCCATCCAAAATGCGCGGAGCTGTTATGGGAATTGCATTGACGGCGATTTCGACCGGTACATTGCTTGGAGCGCCGATTGGCGGATGGTTGTTTGAAATCAGTGACCATCGTATGCCTTTCCTGGCAGCAGCAGCCTTTACCGTGATCAACATTGTGCTGGTCTACTTGTTCTTGAAGGAAGACACGACGAGAACTGTCAGTGAAAAGCTTCATGTCGGTGGATTCATCCGGAATCCACAAGTCATCTTTATCGCTGGAATCGTATTGCTGGCTGAGATTTCCCTTTGTTTGCTGGAACCGACGTTGCCCGTATTTTTTACAGAGAAACTCAGCATGACACCGACAACGATTGGTCTTTTGTTTGGGGTCATGACACTCGCATACGGACTGATCGCGCCAGTTGCCGGCTCCCTTTCCAGCCGCATGAATCCGTATAAGCTCATGTTTGGCGGAATTATTACGCTGGCTGTGTTTCTGCCACTTTTGGCGTGGGCGGACTCCCTCTGGCAGGCAATGCTCGCAATGGCCTTGGTTGGGGCTAGTATTGGTTTTACCTTATCGCCAACCTTGAGTACGTTGGGGGCCATCATTGACCAAGGAGGAAGCGGCGCATACGGCACGGCGTACTCTCTCTTTAATATGTTTCACGGAATCGGAATGGTTGCAGGCCCGCTCGCAGGGGGAATTTTGACGGATTTACTACCTGTGTCCTCTGCCCTCCTAATCGTGGCAGCGTCCATCCTTGGCTTTGGCATTTTACTTTTTGTCCAATTAAAAGCAAGCAAATCCGCCCGTCTTTACACGAATGAAAGCGAGATGAAATTGTGAGTTTGTCTATTCGTGAAATTACGAAAGAAAATTGGCGCCACATTGCCTGCTTGACTGTAACGGAAGGTCAACAGGCCTTCATCGAGAGCAACGCTTTTTCCATCGCCCAATCGGGTTTTGAACCGGAATGGATATCATGCGGTCTGTATGACAAGGACATCGCTGTCGGTTATGCCATGCACGGAATAGAAATAGAGAATGGCCGAATTTGGCTGGATCGCTTTATGCTTGATGGTCACCATCAGGGTAAGGGGTACGCCAAAAAGTTTCTGCACATGCTCGTTGAAGAAATGTACAGACGCTACAGTTGTACGCGCATTTACTTGAGCATTCATCCCGAAAACGAGTTCGCTCGCAAGCTGTATGAGTCTTTCGGCTTTACCTCAAATGGCGAAATGGATGGACCGGAGGAAGTGATGGTCCTCGACCTGACAAATGAATAGAACAGGCACCTCCTAGTCGGTACTGACGAAGGGGGTGCCTCTTTTTGTCGCTATCGTTGACTTTTACGTGCTTCCATCAGTCGCTTGACCTTCTCTGTCGGAGTCCAGCATTGGAAGCGATAGTCCGGACGCGTCTCATAAGTTAAACGAGAACATCGATAGCTGACTCCTCCCGTACCTTTCTCCACGCGAAAATGAATACAGGTCGCACAGCAATGAAAGGCATTCTCTGTCTCCACCGTTCTCCCCCCTTACTTCCCCAGCTTCCACGAAAACATCGAGAGCTGTTCGTATCTCTCCCCTTGCTGCTCGGCAAAATTCGAAAAGCCTACGCCCACCAATCGAACGCCCGCTGTATAGTCAAAGGCGTCGAGCAAATCGTCCAACAGCTCCTGCCAGTTGGCTCCAGTCACAGCCTTGTGTTGCTTGGTCCGCTGGGTAAAGTCCGCATACTTGATTTTGAGCGTTATCGTCTGGGGCTCGACTCCTTCTTCGCGGATGTCCTCTTCGACCTCACGCAAGAGGGAGGTGGCAATCGGAGCAATCGCATCCCTGTCAAACAAATCAAAGGGCAGTGTCGTTTCACGGCTCAATGATTTCGGCGCGCGATCCATCTCGATTTCGCGATTGTCTTCTCCTCTCGCCCGGTAATAGAGGGAACGACCAAACTTCCCAAATAATGTAGTGGCTTCATCGAGTGAAAGCCTCCAAAAATCCTCTACCGTCTCAATCCCCTTTTTCGCGAGCAACTCTTGCGACTTTTTGCCAACTCCATGCAAGGTGCCAATTGGCAACGACCGCAGCACATCCAAAGCTTGCTCAGGTCGGATGATTACAAAAGCATCCGGCTTTTTCAAATCACTGGCAATCTTAGCCAACGACATATTGTAGGAAAGCCCGATGCTGCAAGTAAGTCCGGTCTCCCGTTTGATTCGCCTCTTAATATCGCGGGCGATGGGTACCGCATTCTCATAATGGGACACGTCTAAATAAGCCTCGTCTAGACCCACTGTTTGATAACTCTCTGTATAAGAAGTAAATATCTGTCTGACCTCAGCAGATTTTTCGATATAACGGCTATAGCGTACAGGCAAATAAAAGCCTTGCGGACATTTTTTCCTCGCCATGGCGACAGGCATTGCAGAGCGAACACCATATTTTCGAGCCTCGTAGCTACAGGTAGATACGACACCACGATTGCCAGTTCCCCCGACAATGACCGGCTTCCCCCGCAATTCGGGGCGATCTAACTGCTCTACACTCGCAAAAAATGCGTCAATATCCAAGTGAAGAATTTTTTTCATAGGGATACCCACCAAACATACATTCTCATTTCTATTATCCCTGTTTTGTTCCATTGACGCAAGCGAGAACGTCCTAGACTTGGCTTTCCAGTACCTGTAGCAGCTCTGATACTGGTGGATTCCCTTTTTTGGCGTAGATGATATTTCCGTTTTTGCCTATCATGTACACGATGCGTTGCTGGAAAAACAGTCCAAGAACCTTGCCGACATCATATGCTTTTCGAATCGATTCGTCTTCATCCACGATTAGTGGAAATTCATAACGGAACTTATCAGCAAACGAGCGCTTCTTGACCATACCACCGGGATTGACGCCAAATACGACTGTGTTTGCTTGTTCGATTTTGGTGTAGTGATCCTGAACCGCACATAGCTGCTTCGTGCAAATCGGGGTATCATCTCCCGGATAGAAAATGAGGACGATATTTTCTTTGCCGATGTGATCCTTAAGATCAATGGTCCCTTTTGTGCTCTCCGCCGTAAAGACGGGAGCCGAGTCTCCGACCTTTAACATTTCTCTCACCTCTATGCTTAGTTTACTGGGGCTAGCGGAAATTTCATTTTCCCATCCCGATATGTTCTGAACGGATCGTCCTCCTCTCCCATAATCCATACCTTTTCTCCCCATACATGTACAGTTTCAGCATATTGAAATTTTTGTCCATCATGCTCAACTTCAAGCTGCATTTCAAGAAAGGCGGTATGCCCATCTTCGTATCTAATCTTTTTGATCTCATAATCGTTAAGTTTGTAATGATGAGCTTTTAAGAAAGCGATCTTTTTCATGTATAATTCTTTCGCTTCCTGGTCACTTAACGTCGTGCCATCAGTTGGATGCTTACCCTCCGCAACATCATAAAGAAAAAGGGTGTGGAATGCTTTTTCATAGTCTTCGTCGATAAGCGCTTGATAATAGTTTGCGGTTATCATTTTGATTTCGCGTTCAGCAAAATACTCTGCGAAGAGGAACCTTGGAAAAACGAGTAGAAAAAGCAAAATAACAACAATTATTTTCTTCAAAAACTCACCTCACGAAAATCCATTCTCTTACGTGAAGTTCGATTCTGCCTGTCATTTATCCTTGTTTCACCACGCTAACACTGACCCCCCCTTATATCCGCTGCGATACGCGAGGCTCTACCATCGCAGAGTCTTCCTGCATGCAAAAAACCGCTCTAGGCAATCCCAGAACGGTTTCTCACATTTCTATTCTAGTTAGTCGCTTGCAGCTTCAACTGCTTTATCCGGGCAACAAATGCCTCGGCAATCTTCAACATGTCGTCGTCGTGTGCCCACATCCGCTCTGGATGCCACTGTACGCCTACATGTAGCCCGTCGAGGCTTTCTATCGCCTCAATCACACCGTCAGCCGCGCATCCTGTGACTTTGAAGCCCGGTGCTATGTCTTTGACTGCTTGGTGGTGAGAAGTGTTCACGAGCACCTCTGTCTTTCCAAGAGCATCCGCTACAAAGCCAGGTTGCAGCGTAATCTTGTGTGCCCCGTATTGCCGTGAACCCTTCTGCGCATGCTGTAACGCTCCTGGTACTTGGCTTGGGATATCTTGAATGAGGGTGCCGCCACACGCCACATTCAATATTTGCATCCCGCGGCAAATGCCCAGTATTGGCTTTTTCAGCTCCAGCGCAATCTTGATAATCTCAAGCTCCGTGATGTCTCTTTCGTAATTGATATCGCCCAGCCCTTGTAGCGGATCTTCGCCGTACAAATGCGGCGCAGGATCTTCACCACCGGACAGTATCAAGCCGTCCAGCGACTCGATCATCTCACGAAACGGAGCATCCTGAATCGTCAGCAGTGGCAAGATCAGTGGAGTACCGCCACTGCGCGCAATTCCGTTCACATAGCCTGAACCTACATAGAAAAACTGGTCGAGATCGTTCTTCGGAAAATACATTTTCGTACATGCCACACCAATGATCGGACGCACACCAGTCACTCCCTTATAGACTCATGATTACTTTTGATTGGAAGCGTACTTGAAGTCGATGAACCCGAGTGCATCTACTACCACATCTTTTACGCTATCCTGCTTCACCCATGCGTAGGTGAAATAGTAGATTGGCAACGCAGGCATTTCATCCATGACGATTTGTTCAGCTTTCTTGAGGATTTCCTTGCGCTTCGCTACATCCCCTTCTTTGGCAGACTGTGCGAGCAAATCGAGGAACTCCTTGTTTTCCCATTTGGATGTATTCAGTCCCCCCTTGAAGACTTCCAGGAAGTTGATCGGATCGTTGAAATCGCCAATCCAGCTACCACGACCGATGGTGAAGTTTCCTTGCTTCATGTCCTCACGGTGAACCTTGTTCTCTTTGTTTACCAGTTTGACTTCGATGCCAAATGCTTTGCGCCATTGATCCTGAATGACTGTCGCAATACGCGAATTGACCTCTGACGTATTGTATGCAATCGTGATCGGTGGCAACTCTTTGATCCCCGCTTCTTTCATGCCTTCTGCCAAGAGCTTCTTCGCGGTCTCTACATCGCCGTCTTTGATATAGCCCTCTGGTGTGAGTGCCATGGTTGGCGGGAGAATTCCCGTCGCTGGCGTGCTCTTGTATGGTACGACATTATCGGAGATTTCCTGACGATTGACTGCCGTAGCAAATGCCTGACGAATCTTTTTGTTGTCAAACGGCTTTTGCGTCGTATTGAAAATGTACCAGTACGTACCCGCTGTCGCTTGAGCTTGCATCTTTCCGGATTCCTTCAGAGCATCCAGCGCATCCAGTGGCAAATCGCCCAGTGGTGAGCCTGCCCAATCCAGATCACCTTTCTCAAACATCGATAGCTCCGTATTGGCATCCTCGATCATGTTTAAGGTCAGCTTGGATAATTTGACAGCGTCCTTATCCCAGTAAGAATCGCTCTTTTCGAATTCGATCTTTGATTTGTGCTCCCAATTTTTCAAGCTAAATGGCCCGTTTGTAATGTACGTCTCTGGCTTCGAAGCCCATTCTTTGTTTCCCTCAACCGCTTTTTTATTGACCGGGAAATAGGTGACAGATGCAACCAATTCCGGGAAAAACGGTGCCGGGTTTTCCAGCGTAACAACCAGTGTCTTGTCGTCTGTTGCCTTCACGCCGACATCTTCGGCTTTTGCCTTGTTGGCGTTAAAGGCTTGCCCATTTTTCAAATAGTACATCTGGTACGCGTAACCGGAAGCGGTTTTCGGGTCGAGAACCCGTTTCCATGCATACTCGAAGTCATGAGCGGTAACCGGATCTCCATTGGTCCATTTGGACTCCCGCAGATGGAAGGTGTACGTGAGACCATCAGCGGAAACCTCGTATTTCTCTGCGACCGCCTCTTTCAGCTCGCCTTTTTCATTCAAGCGCAGGAGGCCATCAAATGCTGCACGGGCAACAGACATCGAAGGGATATCTTCTGCCAGTCCAGGGTCGATCGTGCTTGGCTCACCAGAATTCAGGTTGACCTGCATCGTTTGGGGGGCGCTACTCTGCTCCTGCTTTGCACCTGTCGTCTCCCCCGTGGTGCTTGCTTGTGGTGTTCCACAACCTGCGAATGCTAAACTGGTTAACAGAACAGCACAAAATGATAATTTCTTCCACTTATGCAACAGCAAAACCCCCATCTTAGGAATAATTCTTCTTGATTGTTAGGAGCATGACTAAATAATATTATCTTGAGAAAATTTTGTCTACATCGAAACAAAAGGAGATGGGTCTACATGTTATCCAGTCTTTTTGCCCAAATATCCAGCCTGATCAAGGACGCTTGCGGGGAATGGGGAATCTTTTTCGAAGATTTGCGTACCGGTGAAACATTATCCATCAACGAAGATCAACGCTTCTACGCAGCCAGTGTGATCAAAGTCCCGATCATGACAGCTGTTTTTGCAGAGGCGTACGCAGGCAAGTTTGCCTTAGAGGACAAGATCAAGCTGCGTAAAGAGGATCTCGTTGGCGGTGCAGGTGTTCTTCAGCATATGACTCCCGGCACTGAATTTACGATTCGTGACCTGGTTACCCTGATGATCATCCAAAGTGACAATACGGCGACGAACATGATGATTGATCTCGTCGGAACAGAGAGCATTCGCAACGCGATGCAAAAAACAGAAATGACAAACAGTCACTTCTACAACAAGCTCATGGTCGTCCCAGCCGAATTGGAAGGTTACAATGAGGTGACGGCAAAAGACATGGGAAGCCACCTCCGATATTTGGCAACAGGAAAAGTGATCTCCTACGACAGTTGTTTGAAAATGGTCGCCATCTTGAAGACTCAGCAGCACCGTGACCGCATCCCCTTCCTCTTGCCTGACCCGGACGGTGATGTGATCGGGATGATTCCGAAATGGGAATTCGCCAACAAGACTGGCTCTGTGACCAAAATCACGCATGATGTCGGCATCCTCTACATCGGTTCTCATGCTGTTACCTTGTCCATTTTAAACAAGGGACTCGAGCAAAAGGATGCTGCCGAAGTCATGGCGCAAATCGGTCATCTCGTTTATCACGTATATTGTCAGAAAGCGTAATCCATGTGGCCTGCCATCTCCATTGGCGGGCTTTTTTCTTTAAAACGTTGAATGAGAAAAAACAAGCAGGCATTCCTTTCGTCAAGGAACACCCGCTCGTCATCGAATTATTCTTTTTCCAAAATCAGCTTGGCAACGTTCATCGCGCTAGAGAAAGACAGCTCAGACAGTTGGCCTTGGCCTTCACACCAGTCACCCGCGAAGAACAGGTTGCGGTAATCCGGCATGAAAATCGGCATTGGCTTCTGATTCATGGTCCACTTGATCTCCTGTACGACTGCACGAGCAGAAACGCGCGGCACAACCAGTTGCTCACGCCAGCCTGGGAAATGCTTGTCATACAGGTTTTCAATCTCTTGTTTGCGGATTTCTGCCGCTTCCTTGTTCCCTACTTCATCCTGACGCATGTAAGCAGTCGCCTGCAACAACTGCCCGCCTTCAGGTACACAAGTACGGTCATAATACGAAATATCGGTAATGAAAATATTGTTTGCTTTTTCGTAGATGTAGGAGAACGGTACGTCAATTCGCTCTTTCAAGCCAATGTCATACACCATAACAACCGTTGGCTCGTATTCAGCATGCTGTGCAACCGCATGTTCCAGGCGCGTCTCCGCAAAGACCTTCGCCATCTCCTTCGGCGGAATACAGCAAATAAATTCATCCGCCGTAAATTCGCCCTCCGGTGTCACCACTCCAACCACACGATCATTCTCTACTTGGAACTTTTCTACTTTGGTTTTGATCAGAATCGTACCCTGGTTTGCTTCAATCACACGCACGAATTCATTGATCAATGCTTGCCAGCCGCCACCGATATACGCTACCGGTTTATTCGTTGTAAACAAACGGCTGTAGTAAGAAAAGAAAACGTCAGAAGGAATCTTTTCAGGCTCACGTGTGAAGAAGTTGGAAGAGGCAAGCGTCAACATCATTTCTCGCACTTCTTCGTTGACTTGCTTTTTCTCCATCCACTTTTGAATCGACATATGTGGATGGCCTTTCTCCATTTTTAGCATCGTTTTCAAAATCTCAAACGTGAACAATACTTTGTCCATACCTTTTAAGAGCTTCGTTTGGAAAAGTCCTTGTACATTCGCTGGAACTGCAGTCAGATCGCTACCAATATCGTACTTGGCTTTTGTCGGATTGAAATCCTGCCAATCGATGTTCAGACCCAATTCTTTTTCAAACGTTCTCAAAACGGAGCTGTCGCGAGCATAAATGGCGTGGGCACCGAAGTTGAAGTTAAACCCTTTGATCTTCAGTGTAACGGCACGTCCACCCAATTGACCGCGTTCCAAAACTGCAACTTTTTTGCCTTTCGACGACAGGTAGGCGGCACTGGAAAGACCAGCTAGTCCCCCACCTACAATAACAACGTCATAGTGATTGGTTGTCATACACAATCTCCCCTACGCACTAGCGATGTTGAATACATAAGCTAAACCCTATCCTAGTCTAAGGGATGGATAAGGTGGAAGTCAACTATTATTGAACTGTGTCTATTTTTATACTGACTTATACCAATATTTACCTAATGAACCAACTTGTTGACCGCTCTTCTTGAAGCAGTATGCCCCGCTATTCACTGTATATCCAGCCAACGAAAACACGTCAAAAAAAGCCCTCTATCGCAGTAATCTGCTTGATAGAGGGCTCTTGCGCAACTGGAAGCAGTGAACTATTCGTTTCGGCGAGTCATTTGCTGCCAAACGGTACCACTAGCCGCCTCGCCGCTTTCAATGCGCTGCACGGCCATCTGAACCTGCAAGCTGACCTCAAACTCAGGATCGTTCTGTGCGGTACGCAAAGCGTCCAAGGCCGTTTCATCCCCCACCTCAAACAAGTAGCGAGCAGCACGCCAGCGTACCAGCTTGTTTTTATCCTTCAACGCTTCACACATCGGTAGAATCGCGCGCGTGTCCCCCAAGTCGGACAAGGTATCGCCTGCTGTGCGTCGTACAGAGACGGAATCATCGCGGAGCGCTTCAAACAGCAGCGGGAAAACGTCGTCGCCGCCAATCATGCCGAGATACACAACCGCAAGCCTGCGAATCGACGGTTTGCTATCACGAAGCGCTTTTTCCAAAACAGGCAAATCCTCTTCAGTAGGCTCCATTCGATCCAGCGCTTCATATCTTTTTTGCCAATCTGGATCATCGAGCATCTCCAGGGTAACGACTTTCTTTTCACGCACGACTGGCTCTGGGGTTTCCCCGGGACCAAGCGCCATGGCCTGTTCCACGATTTCTTCCACACGGCTCTCTGGATAGGAGGCATCGACTTCCAATGCGACCTCCTCGCCAATCTCGCGCAAATCGCCATAGCGCACGCCATGCTCGACCCATTTTCGTTCCATAATGAGGTTCGGCGACGCAGAGCCTGCACGCACGGCTGCCTGTCCAAAACGCTCTGGTAGCGCTGCACGAATCTGCTCCGTTCCCATGGTCACCTTGACCTGCATCGGTACCCCACGGAACATTTGAATGTACACTTGCGCCTCTCCGAATGCCCCCGCTTCCTCCGCAGACATGTCAGGAACAGCCGCTCCTGCACCTGCTTGCAAAACCTCGCGCGCGACAGTCAAAATACGCTGCCAATCTGCATTGGACTTTCGCTCCAGCGCGAGAAAATCTGCCGTATGAAAAATGGAGGTAACCCCATCGATCTCCAAAAGCTTGTTCATGAGTTCTGGTGCTTTACTCGCATCTTTCTTTGTATAGACATGTTGGACCCCATCCGGCAAACGCTCGTCTACATTCAGCTTCATGACGTTTGGACTCGGCGTCGGTTCGATGGACAACAGTTTCATAGTGAGTCACTCCTTAATTATGCATGTTCAAAAAGTCACGAATACCTCGTGATCAAAAGACGGCTTTTTGAACAACCTTTTTACAACGCTACATGCTTCCCGTCTATCGTAGCATGTATCCTGATACGTTTTCCAACCTGAGAGATAGTGAAAAGCAGTTTGCCCACTACAACGCCAGCTTGTAGTAATCATTGGCCGACTTTACAAAAAAGCCGCATGATTCATACAGCCCCAAAGCACTGCTGTTTTCACAGGCTACCTCCAGTGATACTTGCGGACATCCCTCTTCCACCAGCATCTCGATCGTTTGTGCCAAAGCCTGGCGTCCATATCCTTTCCCTTGGTGATCTGGGTGTACACAAAATCCATAAATAAACGCCTTGCTCTCATCCTTGTTCACGCTTATTTTGCCAATGGCCTTATCATCGACAATCATTAAATGCGTGGTGGATTTGGGATCACCCGCCATATTTTCGGCCATTTCCCTTGCGCGTTCTTCCTCCATTTGAAAACCATGGACGTTCAGCCAAATCAATGTTTCGTAGTCACTGGCGATCTCCGGTCGAAGCAGTACGTTTCCTGAAACCGTTGCTCTTTGTTTCTCCCCTAAATCCATCCAATATTCCGAGAATTGATACTCCCCGCCGATTCGCTCCATATATGACTTGCCGCTTTGCGAATCTCGCTGAATGATAAACAACTGCGACGGAATACCTCTTCGCCTGCATGCATCTGCGGCTTGTGCTTGCAACGCTGTGAATATGCCTTTTCTTCTGTAGGCTGGATGGACCATGCCGCTCACTTCTGCCTCACCGCCATGAAACACGTAGAGCCCTAGAAAGCCAACCAGCTTTCCATCCGCATAACATACAAAGTCTTCTTCATGCTCTCCCGAACGCTTTTCCAGCATACCCGGGTTTACTTTGAGATCAAGCCCATCCTGCTCATTGCAAATCGCAGCCAATTCTTTAATCTGTGCCAGTTCTCCTGAGGTGAGTGTTTTTCTTGCCGTGATCGTATACGTCATCGCCTAAGCACCCCTTCTTTGATTAGAAGTATCGTCGTTGCAATTCAGCCACCATTTCTTCCAAATTATTGGCGACCTGCGGAATCGAATAGCCTACGTAAAGAGGCGAGGTAACAAACCTCGGAACTACTTTAGCGATCAGCTTTTCTCCCCAATGGTAAAAGAAAAAATTGTAGCTTTGGTTACGCGGATTGACATGAGTCAGTATCCAATGTGCTAAAATTTGTAAGTAGTCTGCCATTTTCGGCAATTGATCAAAGTCTGATAGAATGACATTATATTCAAAAAAACCTGCACGCGGATGCGTAGAAAGATTGCATTCAATCCCCGCCTCCTGATGGATGGTTATGCCAATAAAATCACTGTCTTTTACCTGATCCAAATAGTTGTAGTCATGTAATCCGACGATCTGCATGTGTGGATGACGGATGCTCCCCCCGGAATACGGGCCGTGGTTTTTGAAAAACAGGACGGAACGATAAGAGTTGCTTTGCTCCATTTCAAGCCACTTCTCTATCCCGAATGCCAGCAATGCTCGTACATGCTCTTTGGAATAGACAGACCAATCCCCTTGACATTCATCCGTCTCAATCAAAACAGTCTGATGCGTATCCTCCAAAACAGGGAATTTGTTCTTGAGCCAAATCATGGAGCCCCGCTGCTCCAAAACGTCTGTGAGACTGTTTCGATCACAAAAAGGACAGGCCGTCTCTGTGTTGTTTACACTCACTGGCTTTTTCCTGCCTATTTGCATGTTAAAGTGCAAGTGTGTCTGCTTCATTCCCGTGTCCCTCCAGTTTGTGCTTACTTCCACTTTACACGCATTTTCTGGGAAAATCATGACGTTTTTTGCGTAGACGACACTTTAGAAACCTCAATTGGACTGCCTATTTTTCAATGACTGTGGCGTTTGTTTCTTTTTTTATCTCAAATGTTTTACATACAATGGTAAGCAGTGAAACCTGGAAAGGTGTTGGAATTGGATGGAAAAATCATTTTATTATCCTGTTAGCTGGAGCGAGGCCCAACATTACAAAACGTTGCTTGATCAAGAAGGAGTCCCTTATGAAATTCAATCCCCGCTCGATTTGCCTGTCTTGGAAGAAGGTAAGCTGGCCATCGTCTTTCCTTCCATTCCTTTACGGATGTACGTCTGGGTGCGAACCTTGTTCTATCGTGACGGCCTGCGCTATCCGGATACGTTTTCGTTAGATGTCAAACTACATTAATCATAAGAGAAAGGTACCGGTTCCACTCGTTTTCATAAGATAGTAGCAGCGGCATTTCGAAACGCTTGTGGGGGAGGTGAAAAAGCTGCCGTCCTACAACATCCGCATCTCGATTGCAAAGCTACGTCTCGATCTGTTCGATGGGAACCAACTCATCCGCTCTTATCCTGTTGCCTTGGGCAAAATTGCCACATCGACACCACGAGGGGATTTTACCATCATCAACAAAGTCCCCTATCCGAATTCTTATCCGGGAGGTCCTTTGAGTGTATTCGGCACCTTATGGATGGGGCTAAGTAAACCACACTACGGCATTCACGGCACGAACAACCCCTCTTCTATCGGCAAGTATGTATCTCACGGCTGTATTCGCATGTACAATGAGGACGTGAATGCTCTGGGAAAAATCGTGCCCATCGGTACGCCTGTTCGAATCAGACAGCAATAAACATAAACATGAAATGACCCGCCTCACTTAAACCAAGGCGGGTCTTCTTTACATAAGATGAGTCTTTTTCGTTCTTTCTGCTTCCGTTTCATCCGCTTCCAAGTATACAAGAAATCTTCTCGCTTGTTTGTACATGATCGATAACGTCATTTCCCTGATCTTGTTCATGATCACTTCTTTATCCTCTGGATGCACTTCGGAAGAGAGCTGCTGTTCTTGCAGCTCTAGGTAAGACATCACCCATTCCGGGTCTAACTTATAGGCAGGCAACGACAGCGACTCCTCTACTCTAGTAATCTACTCTAGTCTACAGGTGGAAGCGTCGCTTTCCCAGCCCTCAATTACTGGCTACGCCACTAATTATTTCCCTTGCTCCAATTCCTCTACCAATGCTGATAATTCCGCCCAACGCTCAATGGTTGCTTCCAGCTCTGCCGCCACTTGCTGTTCTTCTGCATAGAGCTTTTCAATTTTGCCGTAATCGCTGCCAGACGCTGCAATCTCTTGCTTTAGCTGGACGCTGCGCTCTTCCAAAGCCGCGATCTTGCCTTCAATCGCATCCCATTCCTTCTGATCCTTGTAAGACAGCTTGCGTGTGCGGTTGTTGCCGCGATTAGCCCCGCTGTTGCTTTGCGTCTTTTCTGCCTGTGGATCCGCTTCTTGCACCTGTATTGCTTTCTCCTGGCGTCTTTCTTCCAGGTACTCGGAGTAGTTGCCATAATAATGACGAATGTTTCCTTGCCCCTCAAAAGCAAACAAATGGTCAACGGTACGATCGAGGAAATAGCGGTCATGCGATACCGTAATGACTGCGCCTGGGAATTGCTCGAGATAGTCTTCCAAAATACTGAGCGTTTGAATATCCAAATCATTCGTAGGCTCATCTAAAAACAGCACATTCGGCTCTCCCATCAGCGTACGGAGCAGATAGAGACGACGACGTTCTCCCCCAGACAGGCGGGAAATCGGTGTCCATTGCATATGCGGCGAAAACAGGAACCGCTCCAACATTTGTGAAGCCGTGATCGACTCGCCATTGCTCGTCTGAATGACCTCTGCTGCTTCCTTTACATATTCGATGACGCGCAGCTTTTCGTCCATCTCGACATTGTCCTGCGTGTAGTAGGCGATTTTAACAGTCGTCCCGATCTCCAATGAACCGCTATCCGGTTGAATTCTTCCTGCAAGCATGTTCAAGAGAGTCGTTTTCCCACTTCCGTTTGGCCCGATAATCCCCACACGATCACCCGGCAGGACAATATAGCTGAAATCGTTAATCAGTTTTCGCTCACCGTACGCCTTATGGATGTTCGTAAGCTCGATCACCTTTTTGCCGAGACGGCTGGCCCCGAGTGCCATTTCCATCTTGGCAGCAGGTCCATCTACTACTTTATCTCGCAACTCTTCCGCCCGTTGCACACGTGCCTTTTGTTTGGTTGTCCGTGCTTTTGCTCCACGACGAAGCCATGCCAGCTCACGACGAAGCAGATTTTGCCGTTTGCTCTCAACGGCCGCTTCGTTTTCTTCACGCTCCGCCTTTTTCTCCAGGAACATCCCATAATTGCCTTCATAGCTGTACAGCTTGCCGCGATCCAGCTCAAACGTGCGGTTCGTCACGCGATCCAGGAAGTAACGATCATGGGTGACGAGCAGCAAAGCACCCTTGTAGCGGGACAAATACTCTTCCAGCCACTCGACTGTCTCATTGTCAATATGGTTGGTAGGCTCATCCAAAATGAGCAGGTCTGCTGGTTGGATCAAAGCACGCGCCATTGCTACCCGCTTTTTTTGTCCACCAGAGAGCTCTCCTACCTTTTGTGAGAAATTGTGCAGGCCCAGCTTGGTCAGAATCATTTTGGCTTGCGTATTGCTCTCCCACGCGTCAGCCGCATCCATCCTGTTTTGAACAGCAAACAATCGCGCCTGCTTTTTCTCATCGTCAGGCATTTCCTGAACAGCCTCAAGCGCTGTTTCATAATCACGCAAAAGCTGAATGAGCGGAGAATCACCATAAAATACTTGTTCCAGTACCGTAGAGCTTTCGTCAAAATCGGGATTTTGTGGCAAATACTCCACATGGAAATGATTCGCGTGAACAATTTTCCCGCTATCGGCAGTATCCAAGCCCGCCACGATTTTCAAGAGCGAGGATTTTCCCGTACCATTGACACCGATCAGACCAATTCGCTCTTGCTCGGCAATATGAAAGGAAATGTTATCAAACAATACTTTTTCTCCATAACCTTTGGAGAGGTTTTCTACTGATAATATTTGCATGAACGTCACCTGTACTTTTCTATTTGCTTATCGAGAAGCCATATAAATCTTACACTCGATGGTATCATGTTTTTCGCGCAAGCTCTAGGGTGATTCAATGGATCGAGCAAATATTGGAATGACGCCTCATTAATGGTAAAATATAGAATATTAAGTAATAATGATACCTGGATAAAAATAAAATAGGAAGCGTCACCAGCAATAAGGTATGTCAACGAGCCCAAACAGAAGAAGCGTACTCTTTTCATCGAGCACGCCTGCTTTTATTCTTCTAACGACTGTCCTAATCTTTGCAGCACGTCGCCGATCCGTTCATTTTGGATGACCTCATCTGCCCACGCATCCAATGGGGTTGGTTCCTGATTGACAATGACCAGTTTGGCTCCTCTTTCTTTTGCATGCTGCGGAAACCAATTGGCCGGACTCACGGTAAGCGAAGAGCCTAATACGATGAACAAATCGGCTTGTTCGGTCCACGAGATGGCCTGATCGACTTGCGATTGCGGCAAAGATTCGCCAAACAGGACAACACCCGGACGCAAAAATCCTCCGCATGCGCATATCGTCCCTTGTTCCTGTAGATAGCGTGTATTGGCATACTCGGTCCCGCAGGCAAGACAGCGGATTTTCGCAAGGGAGCCATGGAGTTCGGCTACAGCCAAGCTTCCCGCCGCTTGATGAAAGCCGTCTACATTTTGTGTAATGATCCCATGAACCAATCCACGCCGCTCCCATTCAGCTAAGCATTCATGTCCGGCGTGTGGCTTGCATGACAGCAGTCCTTGAATGCGCATCTGATAAAATTCCACAAACGCTTCCCGATTCTCCATCATCGCGCGAGTACTCGCGAGTTGCATCGGATCTTTACCGCGCCATAGTCCAGACTGTGAACGAAAATCAGGCAAGCCACTCTCTGTCGACATGCCTGCTCCGGTGAATACAACTGTATAGGAAGATGTCCGCAACCAGTGTGCCAGATGATCCATCATGGTCTCCCCTTCTTCTTTGAAAATGTTCTTCTCCTGATTGTAATAGAAGAATGCCGGAATTGGGAGACCTGCCCATCAGGACACCATCTGTCTTTCCATTCAGTAGGATGGATAAACGGGTTGTGACGGATATCCCGTCGGCTGTTGATAGACTGGGTGCTGTCCATACCCACCCTGCTGCACATAGTAGGCATCGTAATAACCGTAACTGTCTGGCAACTGACTCGAGTAGCCATAGGACGGGTACTGGCTTGAGGCTGCTCTAGCTGGCAACTGCCCCTGCTGCTGACATCCTACAGGCGGGCCAATCACGACTGTTTGGGTAAGAGGCGCAAATGTTTCTTTTACCTTTGCTTCGTCTAAACAATACGTATGTGCCCACACACTTGCTGGAGTCAACCGCAAAATATCGGAGCCAAAGATCACCTCAGGAACAGGCGCATCAAAAATAGCCAGGAGATGCGTATCGTCTGTCAAAGCCATTTCATAATGCCACCAGCCCTGCGGGATATTGGCAACTTGTCTCGGTTTAATATGGTAGTTGAGCAATTGATTAGTAAAAGGATTGATTAAGGACACAATGGCCTCACCAGCGATACAATACACCAGCTCCGCTGCATTTTGATGAATGTGTGGCTCGACTACATTTCCCGTTGTCAGGAAAATATCCAGCAGCGAATTGTTGCCCAATGTATTTAATTGTGCGATCCCCAGGGAATCGATAAAATTCCGATCGTCCTTTTTGAAAAACAGATTATTCCTCAGATCGTACGTGAACTGAGTATTAGGCGATGTATAGTCGCGATAGGAAGTAGCCATCTGTCGTTGATCCTCCCACCGTATGGGTATTTGACTCATTATGCATCTCTATTCTCGTTCACAAAATATGTGCACCCATCTATTCCATCGAGGAAGTGACACAACTTTCACCCTCCCCTTTACACAAGCATATCCTATTAAAAGGCATAACGGGTACTCGAGGAGGGTGATCTTGTTTGACTACTTATTTAGTCTCGGACATACATGGTCAGAATCAGGCTTTTCAAAAGGCGCTGCGGGACGTTTCCTTCTCGCCCCAAGCTGGTGATCGTCTGTACGTATTGGGGGACATGATCGATCGAGGACCTGAATCAAAGGAAGTATTGCTCGATCTACTCGCTCTTCGGCAGGCGTATCCGAACCAAATCTATCTCATAAAAGGCAACCACGAGCAAATGCTCGAGGATTGGCTGTCCGGAAACGGCAATCCGGAGTTATACCTGCGCTACAATGGCGGCGATGCCACCATACGTTCTTTCTTAGGGAATCACCCGCTTCGGCGAGCTTTTCTCAACCGGACGCCTTCTTTGCAGGAACAAGAAGAAGCGCGGCAATTCATCCTTTCTCGCTATCCAACAACCTTGCCAACCTTGTCGTCTCTTCCTCTGTATATAGAGCTGCCAGCCGATCCGCGAACAGGAGCTCCAGCCGTACTTTTGGTACACGCAGGCATTCGACCCGGCATCCGCTTGCAGGATCAAAATCCGCAAGATTTACTATGGATTCGCGAGCCTTTTTATCTTTATTATGATGGAGAACTCCCTGTCATCTTTGGTCATACCCCTGTTCCCGGATTGCCCGAATACACAGGCAGCGGTCCTTGGCGCAGAGACAATATCGTCGGCATTGATGGTGGCGCAGGATATTGGCGAGGCGTCATGCTCGTCGAATGGCCTTCTCTTCAAACCATGTTCGTACCGATTCGGGATAGGCAATCCTCTCCACAAGTACGGGTCTACTGATCGTGCTCGGGGAAAACTGGGAGCTTTCGCACTGGTGCTCCTACCTGCTGCAAGCGCATCGGGTAGTGCATCCAGTATGATGCGGGAGACAAGCCCATTCGTTCAACAAATTATTACTTTTTATAATCTACTTTCGATTTGTAATATGTTAAGATATGGACGAGGTGTTTATATGAAACGTCAGCAAATCGTGGAACAAGCCATGTTTGCCGCTTGGGGAGTCTCCCTGATCGCAACAGGAGGCAGTTTGTTTTTTTCAGAGGTGTTAAAGTACATACCGTGTGACCTGTGCTGGTACCAGCGAATCTTGATGTACCCGCTCGTCATCTTACTCGGAGTGGCCACCGCGAAGAAAGATGACAAGATCGCGTCGTACGCCTTGATTCTCTCCATCATAGGAGGACTCACATCGCTGTATCATTACTCGATTCAAAAAATACCTGCCCTGCAAGATCTCGGTAGCGCTTGCGGCATTGTGCCATGCAACACGGACTATATTAACTGGCTAGGCTTTATCACAATTCCGTTCCTTGCACTCATTGCCTTCACCTTGATCAGCATCCTGCTTGTCATCGTTATGAAAAATGCAAAGGAGAAATGATTCATGAAAAAAGTCATCTTTCTATCCATCCTTGTGGCTGCGATCCTGATCGGTGCGATCGTGTACGCTGACATTTCGAACCGTCAGCTTGCGGAAGGAAACCCTTATGGTAAAGCCAATTTGCACCCCGCTACTCTCGAACAATTGAGTGACCCGCTGTACGATAATCTCATTATGCCTAATGAGCTCAAAGGTAAACTCGATAATCAGGAAGACGCGTTTGTTTACTTTTACAGCCCGGTTTGTGAGCATTGCAAAGCAACTACCCCCGTCCTTGTACCGATCGTGAAAAGCTTGGACATCGATATGAAAAAGCTCAATTTGCTAGAATTTAACGCCAGCTATGGTGAATACAACATCGAATTCACTCCGACCCTCGTTCATTACAAGGGCGGCAAGGAAGTAGCTCGACTCGTCGGTGGACGTGAAGCAAGCGAATGGAAAGCTTGGTTGGAAGAGCAGAAAAAATCATAACATTTGGTAGCCTCCCACAATTCTTTGCGGGAGGCTCTTTTATATTGGACATACGTGACAAATATGTGAAGAATTCCGTTCTCTTGGAAGAAATAGCCCGAACGAGTCATTAGGCTTTTCCAGTTATTTGCCTATAATGAGTACTGGGGATAATCCTTGAAAACGGAGGTAATCGCATGACCCTCACTTATTTCACTGAAACCTTTGGCTTTCGGGCGACATGGAATCCAGAGCTGATTCTTTTGACCTTCTTGATCGGTCTGGCTTATTTCTCGCTGACCGGACCATTACGCCAAACTTTTCAAGATTCCACACCTGTTACACGAAAGCAAAAGACTTTTTTCACTCTCGGCTTAATTGGTTTTTACTTTAGTATGGGGAGTCCTTTGAACGTGGCTGGGCATTTTTTGTTTAGCGCCCACATGCTGCAACAATCGTTACTCTATCTCGTAATGCCCTTGCTGCTCTTGGCAGGGACCCCGTCATGGTTGATCCGCGGCCTGTTCTATCGTCGGGGGCTCAAGCTGTTCATGCGCATAGCGAGTCACCCAATACCTGCTATTCTCATGTTCAATGCCCTGTTCTCGTTTTACCATATGCCAGTTATTTTAGACTTGGCAATGAACAACCTGGCCCTGCATAATTTGATTCATTTACTGCTGCTGGTGACTGCGATTTTGATGTGGATGCCTGTTGTCGCACCGATACCGGAAATTCACCGTCTGTCCGAACTGCAAAAGCTTGCCTACATCTTTGCTAACGGTGTTTTGATTACGCCTGCATGCGCACTGATTATTTTTTCAGCAACACCGTTGTATACGACATATGTAGACGGTCCGTCCATGCTCTGCGCTCCATTCTTTTCCACGCCGATCGACAAATCGATGTTCGCCGTTCCACTGCTCCCTCTGGAGGATCAACGGCTGGGCGGAATAGTAATGAAGCTCATGCAGGAGCTAACGTATGGAGTCGTCCTGGCTTACATCTTCTCTACCTGGTATCGAAAAGAAAAGAATCAGGAAGAGGACGGCCTCATGACACCATAGCCAAAAAGAATCAGAAAGGAGGCGCCACACACACGTGAATATCGCCCCTGCTACTGCTATTCGAATCCGACGGTTGCTCTTGTTGTTACCCGTCCTTGTCCTTGTTGCTCTTGTCGCTTCTTGGGTTTGGTTCGGGCCCAAAAACGCCCAGGCGAAATTACCTGATGTGACTCTGCAAACCATCGATGGACAATCCTATTCGCTAGCACCGCAAAAGAAAACGTTTCGCTTAGTGGAGCTGATTTATACCCGTTGCCCGGATATTTGTCCCACGACAACGGTAAAAATGGTTCAGTTGCAAAAGCGCTTGCTCGAAGCAAACTTGATGGGGCAAGACGTTGAGTTTTTGACCATCACGATTGATCCGCAAAACGACACCCCTGAGGTCATGCGCTACTATGCCAAGCAATTGGGGATTCAAGAACAAGGCTGGACCCTGCTTCGAGGTGATGACGAAACGATCAAAACGGTTACAAATTCGCTTGGCTTTTTTGCCAATAAGATGGATGATGGATTTATCTCTCATACATCGAGTACATATCTCGTGGATGATAACAATGCCGTCATTCAAAAATTCGGCATGGGTGACGATTTCGATCCCGAACAAATTTATCAGGAACTGTTGAAATTGAAGAAGGAAGGGTAATCCAACATGAAACGTACGATGATTCTGCTCTTATCCATGCTTATGCTCCTTTTAGCCGCTTGTGGAAAAGAGAACGAGCAACAAGCTTTTCAACCCGGAGCTCCCGTTGAGGCTGCCTTTACATTGGAACCAAAGGAGCTTGTAGCGGGCGACACCGTTACCTTCTCCGTTAAAGTTACGCAAGATGGCCAACCCGTGGATGACGCCAAGGAAGTGAAGTTCGAATGGTGGAAAGATGGGCAAGAAAAGCATGAAACGATCCCGGCTTCGCTGCAAGGAGACGGTATCTACACGGCCCAACAAATCATTAGCGAGCCAGGCTCTTATTTTGTCTACTACCATGTAACGGCACGTGATTTCCACAATATGCAGAAGACACCTTTTACCGTAAACAGCAAGGCTGGTGAGACGCCTGGGACGACGCCATCCGCACCTCCAGCTAACGCAGGTCAGTCACATGATCATGGGGCGGCAGGTCACGCGAATGGGGAAACCGTTGATTATCATTTCTCTCCAGCCGACAATATTCAAGTAGCAACACCAACTGCTCTCACCGTTCATCTCATGAAAGACAACAAAGCGTTGGACAAAGCAACAGTCAAGTTCGAGTTCTGGCGGGGAACTGACCAAAAGCACAGCTTCGTCGATGCAACGGAAACGGCGGCTGGTCAGTATGAAGGCAACGTACAGTTCCCTACTGCTGGAGATTATACAGTGAAGGTCCATGTGGAAAAGGGAGACATTCATGATCACAAAGATTTTTCACTTTCCATAAAATAAGAATGCAAAATAAAGCGGCCATCCTCCCAAGGAATGGCCGTTTTGCTCGTAAATTCGGTTAGCAGGTAAAATAGGCGATTCGATTCAAGTCTGTCCCGTAATACTCCCAACGATATCCATTCCAGCGGTATCCAGTTACAGAGTGACGACTGACATAGACGGGGTAAAACCAGAAAGAGCGACCATTTTTCAGCCAAACGTACGTGTAACGATATAAGCAGGGATAGAATCCGCCAGCATCAATCCGGCGTGTTCCCCCATATCCTCTTGCTCCCGGTGCACTTGGCGTCCTACTCGGTGGAGGACCTGGTGGCGGAGGGGGAAAACCTCCTGGTGAACCGGGGGAACCAGGGGAGCCTGGAAAATCTGGAGAACCATCTCGGCCGCCAGGGGGAAATTGATATGACATGACGTGTCACCTCCTACTAGTCTCCCTATAGGAAATGCAGCAAACGCACAGATGGTATGTGCGTTTGCCCGCCGTCATTCACCTATTTTTTCCGCAATAGCCTGTATATAAATCCCTTGTCCGCCACCCCGCAGGCGTCCCCACTCTTTTATCCTTTCCCAGTGTTTCGATTACTTTGATGGGCTGTAACCCTGCACAAAAATTGCACAGTCTCTCCCATTTTCAACCGATTTGATCCTTTTACGAGAAAGGCTGTATTTGGCTGCAGTTGTTTTGCTAGACGCCGATGCAAGCCTGCCTTACTCAAGCAATGTCTCACCCGATTTGCCGGAAATCCGGAGCGAATCGCTGCTCTTGCAATATACCTAGCACTACTTCCCAGCGTATATAAATAGTCTACATTTTTTTGACTCAAATATTTCCCGACATCCTCATGACCTTTCACGTCGTATTTGCCCATTTCCAGCATGCTGGCGAGCACGGCGATCTTTGTGGTATGCCCGACCTGGCTTAACACATCAATCGCTGCCTTGGCCGCATCCGGATTCGAACTAAAGGTATCATCCAGCACCTGAATGTTATTCGCGAGTCGATAGCTGGTAAGACGTTTTCGCTGTCCGCGAAACTGACTTAACCCGTGACGAATGTCATCGACGGGAATCCCCATCGTATGTGCGACTGCGATAGCAGCCAATGCGTTGTATAAATTATGCTCGCCAGGAATAGGAACAAAAAATGACTCCTTTTCTCCACGCAAAGAACATTCGAATCGAAACCCATTGCCTTCTATTTTCGTTCGCCCCGCCTTATAGTCCGCCTCATGCTCCTTGCCAAATGTCACGATTTTTCCCATGAACGAACCCAGGTAAGGCTGTTGAATAAACTCGCGAGAATAGGGACAATCCCAATTCAGAAAAATGGTTCCCGTGGGTTTCATATGACGAATTAACTCCGTTTTTGCTAACGCCAGCTGCCTAGCATCACCGCCAAAATTTCCAATATGAGCCGTGCCAATATTCGTAATGACTCCCATAGATGGCTGGATGATTTTGCAGTGCTGTCGCAAATGACCGCTTCGATAAATTCCATACTCAAGCACTGCGGCCTTGTGCTCGTCCCGAATTCTTTTGGTATGCGCTCTTGTATTTCCCAGGAAGTTCTTGTTGTACATCGATTTATATGTGGGCATGCGTAGATTCAGGATGGTGTAGATCATTTCCTTTGTTGTGGTCTTCCCTGCGCTTCCCGTCACGGCGATAACCGGCTTGTCGAGAATCAGTGTCTTTACCGGTACAGCAGCTCTTCTCTTCTTTTTCACGGGCATCACCCCTTTGCCTCGTTCTTCTCTCGATCAGCTTTCCTATTGTATGAACGACATAGACAGCCTGTATAGACCATTATCTATGAAAACGTTCCGCTACTATCCAAATCAGACGGACGACTTCTGGAATAGAGTAGCAAGGGAGGTGAAGCGAATGAAAAAGAAGGCCACCATCGCCGCTGTAGGCGACATCCTGATGTGGAAAGAGCAGGTGGCAACTGCCAGACTGCCTGGTACAGATCAATTCTCTTTTACGGATATGTTTCACCCCGTGACACCGATTCTCTCAGCGACAGATCTCACGATTGGCAATTTAGAAACCACCTTTTCCGGGAAGGCGCAGCCCTATCAAATCGGTTCGGCACGAACCGGTTACCCTCGCTTCAACTGTCCAGATGAATTGGCTCGGGACTTGAAAGCATCTGGCTTTGACGTATTGACGACAGTGAATAACCACTGTCTGGATGGCGGAGTAACCGGACTATGCCGAACCCTTGATGTTTTGGATCGATACAAGCTTGCTCATACCGGAACCTATCGAAGCCTTGAGGAGGCAAATACCTTCTTGATCAAGGAGGTAAACGGTATTCGCATCGCCATGCTTGCGTACACCTACGGGACAAACAAGCAGGTGATCCCCGCTCATACGCCATGGATGGTCCGACTTCTTCATCTTGACACGATATTATCCGACCTGAGAAAAGTCCGTCCTCTCGTCGATGTCGTGATCATTTCCCTACACTTTGGGATTGAATTCCGCTATACACCGACGACTCGCCAACGACATCTCGTACAAAGCCTGCTTGACAACGGAGCTGATGTCATCCTTGGGGCTCACCCTCATGTACTGCAGCCTGTTGTCACCCCGAGTATCACGACTGCTCACGGAACAAAGAGACAAACACTAGTCGCGTATTCTTTGGGCAATTTCACATCAGAGAAAATGCTCTCGTTTGATCAATCTCAGTGCGGAGCAATCCTGCGATTTACTGTCGAGAAGGATGAGCGGAATCAGATTTCACTCGAGCAAATTTCGGTCATCCCGACGTTTTCGCAACGCTACGTAAGTCAAGGGCGTATACGCTTTCGTGTCATCCCCATGCGTTCGTATCTAAAAAGCCCTGATCTGTATGTGCGACCCCTACAGAGAAAAAAGCTCCAGTTGCTGTGGAATCGCGCCATCCGTATCATAGGCAGGTCGCGGGGCGTATTGATTGAATAACACTGAAGCAAACGAGGGAGCCGTCAGTTTACTCCCTCCCCTTCCTCTTTTCCTACAAAGACCGCGATTGACGATTCACAGAACATTTTGGTAAAATCCTTTTGTAACTAACGAAATTAACTTAGATAGTTACAAAGGAGAGATGACTTGCATGATCACCGTTCGCCGTATCCACTCGGAGGATTTACCTGCATTTCTTGCCTTCCCGAACCACCCTGCATCCGTTCGGGATGATATAGCTGCTTACCTCGACAAAATGTTCGCACGAGGAGCCATGCGTCAGGACTGGTGCTTTATTCTGGAGGTACAAGGTGAGATCACTGGTCGTCTTGCCTTCTGGACATTGCCTGGCAGTAATCAAGCGACTGATTTGGTATTGTGGGAGCTTCCATGGAAAGAAACAGAATGTCCTTCGCTTGGAGCTCATTTTTTACGCGAAGTCTTTACACTCATGGCAGGAAATCTTTCGGAGAAAATCGGCTACGTCCTGGATTCACCTTCCTCCTCTCCCCAATGGCAAACGGATCACCAAGAGCGAAGAAATGTACTGGAGGCACTCGGCTTCCGAATTAGCCGGGAAACAAACCGCTTTGAATGGCATGCTCCGATTGATGCAACTGCTATACCGTCAAACAAAGCGCATGATCTGATCGTCTACCGCAGTCTTCCTGAGGTTGGCGAAGCTGCATTTGTGGATGCCATCATGCGCGTCTCGCAATTCACCTATGATCAACAAATTACAGAGGAGCGCATGGAAAAAGGCCCTCTAGTCCAAGCACAGGAAATGTTCCAGGATTTACAGCAAATGAAATACGAACCGGAATGGTGGCAGCTTGCCTATACAGAAAAAAATGAGCTCATTGGATTTTTGATGCCTACGGTCAGCCCTACCTTTGCTACGATTGGATACATAGGTGTTCTCCCCGAGCAAAGAGGACACGGCTATATTGATCGATTGCTGAAGCAAGCCACAGACGTTCTTGTTCTAGCAGGAGAAACATCCATTCGCGCAGATACCGATGTAAAAAACACGCCAATGGCCAAAGCCTTTTTACGCGCTGGATACCAGCACTTTGCCAGTCGCCAAGAATTCTCACTGGATCATGTCTTGCCGCTCTAACGCACATACAAAAAAAGGGGGCGATTGCAGTAACAATCACTCCCCTTACTTCCCTTGTATGGACAATATTTATGGGACAATCTCAGACATTTCTTCCGGGCATACAGCTTGCTTTAGCATTTCTGTTGCCTGTTCCGTATCTACGTCTTTTACCAATTCAATCTCACTAATGAGGAGCTGCTGCGCATTATCCAGCATCACTTTGTCACTCGTTCCCAATACTTTTTCTTTACTCATACCAACCAAATCGCGAATGACCTCAGATTGCTCGTAAATATCGCCACTCTTCATTTTTTCTGTATGAAGCTTGTAGCGCTGCGCTGCATTCAAGGCGGTGTCGCGTTGCCCCTCTCGCATGGCGGCCAATACATTCTCCAGAATGTCGGATTCGACCACCTTTCGAATACCAAGAGCGGACATCTTTTCAACCGGGACCATGATGTTTAACTCTTTCAGCAGCATGTTGAGCACATAATAGAGGTGTTTTTCACCCAGAAATTCTTTCTCCTCCATCGCCTCGATTACGCCTGCCCCGTGCATCGGATAAAAAACCTTGTCTCCAACTTGAAACATACGTCCACCTCCTTCAAAGCAATCTATATCCATTATAGCACAAATATCGAATTTAAAATTTTTTATTTTATCATGACGTTTAAAATTAAGTCAATAAAAAATTTACATCTTAC